>DOMV01000262.1 GCA_003509805.1 Planctomycetaceae bacterium | reverse complement strand
CCCCGCCGTTTTGCGTGTCGTCGGCCCCGATCACGGCACCGTTGAGCACGAATGCGCGCCGCGTGTCGATTCCGGCCGCGAACCCGAAGGTCAAGGTCGCACCGGGCGTTGCGTGATCGGGCGGCCCGGCGACGACGATCCGGTTGGCGAATTCATATCCTCGCGAGGCTTCCGCGGTGGTCAGGATCGTGCTGTCGGATCGAACGTCGATGAATCCCTTCTTTTTGCCGACTTCGTAGACGCCGAGCGCTTCGGCATGTTGCATATCGACCGTTCCCCCGTCGAGGACNNTGGGCAAAATCGGTCGCGATCCGAAAGGTGGCCCGGCCGCCGGAAAGGCGCACCTGTTCCGTCGGTTTGACGAAATAGCCGATCACCTCGTCGGCGGAAACGCTCGCAATCGTCCCGCCGCTGAAATTGTAGACGCCGCCTTCGACATCCATTCCGGCAACCCGGACGCCGGCCGCATGGATGAGGATGTCGCCCTGCCGGGCCGCTTCGGCGGAACTGTCGAAAACCACATGGTCGCCGTTCAAAAACGCGAGCGTCTCGTTCCGGTTGTCCTGTCGGACCCAGTTGAGTTTTCCCGTGTTGTTCCCCCAGGTGTTATCCGCGGTCCCGGTCCACAAAAGGTAGACGTTGTTGCCGTCGGAAAGGGAAAGGTGCAGGATTTCATCCGTATCGTCCACGCGATGGGAAAGGTGATACGTTTCCCGGCGGACCGGGTGTTCCTGCCCGTTGAAAACGATGTCGAAAAGCGAGGTATAGTCCGCCAGGTTCGTCAGCGAATTGTTTTTCGCGATGATGAGATCGTATTCGGTCGGTTGCGTGCTCAGGCTCCAGCCGTTGATTACCAGCTTGTTTTTCCGGGCCGGATCGCTCGCCTGGAGTACGACCGCGCCTTCGACGACGACCTGGTCGGTCAATTTCGTCGACGGATCGAGATCGACCAGGATGGTGGCCCCGTCGAAGGTCGCATTTCCGGTCAGCGTCAGTTTTCCGATGCGGTCGGCATCGGCGATGACGGGACGGCTCGGGAGCATCGGATCGGAAGGTGTCGCGAAAACGGCCTTGTTCGGATCAATCGTCCCGTTGAGCAGGAAGCCGCGTGAAGCGCTGAGGGAGCCGCCGCCGGAAAGTCTTCCTTCCGTACCGAGGGTGAGCGCGCCGACATTGTTCAACCGGGCATCCTGCGCGATGTGGACCATGCCGGAGGTAAAGGAGGCGGTTCCCCCGGCGTTGAGTGCGTCGCTCAAGGAACTGACGCCTTTGAATTGGACGTATCCGTCCGTGTCCATGACGACGTCGAGATTGTTTCCATTCCCGGTCGCAAGGACAGGGTCGTCGAGAAATACCCCGTTCCCGCCCTGGAACCGGATCGTTCCCGATCCGCGGAGGGCGATCGCGCCGGCGCCGGCCTCGTCCGTGTTGTCGATGAAAACAATGTCTCCCCCGGCGGCGTTCAAGGTCAGGCGCCGGCCCGTATCGAGGAGAATCGCGCCGCCGAGCGCCAAGGCATCGTTTCCCTTGAACAACGTGTTGCCGTTTATCATGACGTCGTTGCCGGCGAAAATCGCCCCGCCGTGATTCGCGGAGTTGTCGAAAAACCGCGTTCCCGTCCCGAAAATCGTTTCGCCGTTCACGTCGTATACGGTGTAGACCGCCCCGCCGTCGCCGCTTTGGTTCGGGTTGATGGCGTTCCTCGCCGTGTTCCCGGAGAAAACGGCGTTCGGGGCGAACACGATCCCTTGACCGTAAACGGCCCCGCCGGACCCTTGCTCGGCACGATTGTTGAAAAAGCCGAGCTTGGTGACATTGGCGATCGTCGCGTATCCGCCGAGATAGATCGCGCCGCCGTTCCCCGCCGTGCTCACGTTGTCGGTGAGCGTGAACGAATACAGGTTGCCCAGGTCGATCGACGTCCTGTCCGTCCCGACGCCGCCGACATAAATCGCGCCCCCGGCGCCGGTCGCGGTGTTGCCGGAAAGCAGCAGGTTCGTCCCTTGGAACGCGACGGCCGAACCGGCGTTCACCATGAGCACGCCGCCGTTGCCGATGACGTCGTTCCCGATGACGGCAAGGGTTTTACCGGCCGTGTCGAACGTCAGGAAACCGTCGGAGCGGTTGTTATTAATGACATCCCCCACCTGGAAACGGTTGGAAATCGTCCGGTCGTCCGCGATCGCGACGGTCGCGTTCCCGTTGTTGTACACGCGGAGATGCCCTCCCGTACCGGAGATGTTCCGGTCGTATATTCCCAAGGCCAGGTCGTCTCCGAGCACGATCGTCGGCGTACCGCCGTCGATTCGAATG
This sequence comes from Planctomycetaceae bacterium, assembly GCA_003509805.1. Classification (GTDB taxonomy): domain Bacteria; phylum Planctomycetota; class Planctomycetia; order Pirellulales; family Thermoguttaceae; genus UBA8133. Next base: position 2,813 of record DOMV01000262.1, on the reverse strand, counting down.
CCTCCGAGGAAGGAATTGCGTCCGTTCAGGACGGTCCGCCCGGTCGCGTTTTCAAAATACAAACGACCGTTCCGATTGCCCAGGGTCGTTTGCGTGCCATCGGCCACGATGGAACCGTTGAACGCCCAGTTGCCTGCGCCGCGAATGTGCATGTCGGCAACGGTTTTCTGCGTCCCGGCAATCGCGATGGCCGCTCCCGTACCGGTATCGAAAATCACTTCGTCACCGTCGAGGAATTTCGTCTTCTCTTCACCGATGTTCCAGAATCCGTCGTTCGTGCTGCTCCAAAGCGCGTCATTCGCATTCGTCGGGGCCCAGGTGACGACGGCGTTGCCGGTTCCCAAGCTGCCGAGGATATTGAGGGCGAGGCCGTCGCCCGTTTGCGATATGCCGATCGACAACGCCGGCGCAGCTCCCTCGGCGGGAGGTTGCAGGAGCGGTCCGAGTCGGGTATTGCCGATTGCTTCGCCGTTTAAGGCGATACTGACTTCACCGGTCGGATCGAATTCGCCCGTCATGTTTCCGGTAAGAAACTGGGTCGAACCGACGGCGGCGAGGCTGGAGAGACTGAAAACCGTATTTTGTGAAAGCGAGACGTCTCCTTCGGCGACGACGACCATGTCGGAAAGCAATGCACCGCCTCCCGTTTTGGCGAGGTCGATTTGGAGAACCGCGCCTTCGTTCATGGTCAGCTCCCCGGTCAGGTTGAGCGTGGCCAAATGTCCCGCGACACTCCCGGCCGAGAGGGCGCCTCCCTGTCCGAGCGTCACGGTCGGCGCAACGATCATCCCGGTTCCGCCGAGTATGCTGTTGCCGTTGACATTGATCGCGGCCGCCTCAAGCCGGGAATCGTCCGCGACGATCACATTCCCGCGACTGCCGGCACTCCCGACGACCATCGTTTCGAGGCCGGTCACCGTTGCTCCCCGGCGGATATCCAACGATCCGTTGCCGATCCCGCCCACGCGGATATTCAGGGCCGAAACGGTGGAGCCGGTCGTAACAAGCGCCGAACCGGTACTGGGCGTGTCATTGGCATTGCTGTTGCCGAGGATCACATTTCCGGCCAGGACGCTTGCGCCGCCGTAAAGGGCCAAGTGTCCGTTTCCACGATTGCCGACCGTGAAAGCCTGCGTCGTATCGGTTTGGGTGACGGTCGTCCCCGCGCCGCCGACGACGAGCGTCCCGTCGCTTTGCGATACCTGGACGTTGTCACCGACCACGGTCACCGTGCGGTTGCGACCGACATCGACAGTACCGCCGGCGTTGATCGTGCCACCGCCGAAAACATTCATCAAGGCGTTTCCGTAGTCGGCGACCACGAAGGGGCCTTCCACGTCAAGCGTCCCGTTCATGTTGACGAAGCCGGCGACGTTGCGTTGCGTTCCGACGCCGAAACTCCCGGTCGCCGAGGCCGCCCCCATGTCCAACAGGTACAAGGACCCCGTGTTCTGGTAGCCGACATGGATATCCCGGAAAGCGAGGAGCGAATTTTCACGCAAGACCGTCGCGGAACCGATTCCCGTGCTCCCGATATACAGTTCCGTTCCTTCGACTTGCCCGCCGTCGTAGACATCCAATTTTCCGGTGCTGAGGTATCCGACATCCAGACGTCCGGAGAAATCGCCCTGGTCCAACAGGACTTTCGAACCGTTGCCGCGTACCATCATGCTCCCGGCTCCGGTTTCCAACAGGGAGGCGCCGATCCGGATATCCCCGGAAACATTGAGTTGCCCGCCGTTGGAAATATCGACGACGCCGTTTCCGCCGGACCCGACAAGCAGATCGGCCAGGACATCGACCTGCGAATAGACGGGCAGATCGTCCACCATCGCAAAACCGTCTATCTTGAGCGTCCCCGTGCTGCCGATGTTTTTTCCCAGGTACAGGTCGTTGTAAAACGTTGCCGATCCGCCGTTAAGGATGTTCAGGACACCGTTTCCGCTTTCTCCGACGTACAATTCGGCGGTATAGTAATAGCCATCGTAACCCTCACCGGCGAACAACGCGGAACCGGCTCCGTCGATGGTCACCGTCGCTTTTCTCTCTTCCGAACCCGCGATGCTGAAATGGTTGTAACTGAACAACAGCCCGCCTCGGTTGATCTCGACCGTCGCCTCGCCCTTGACCCCGAAACGCAGGTTTTCCATGCTGGAGAGTCCTGAACCGGCGCCCGAAACGGTAATGGTGCCATTGGGGTTGATTCGGTCCCAATCGTAAATGTAAAGCATTCCGCCCTGAACCGTCGTGTTGCCGACATAGGTGTTGGGGGTTTGATCGTTGTAAAAATAGAGGTCGCCATCGCCCGTTTTGACGATGTCGCCGTTGCCGTAAATAAGGGAATAAAAAACACCCTGATAGCCGTAGTCGACGAAAAACGTATTGTTTCCCGGACTTAGGATGACGGTGTCGTAAATATACGGGGAATCCGGCGGCGAGGAATAATCGTACGCTCGGGCGCATGGGGCGATCACTCCACAGAGCATGAATATGGCCAATCCCATCCTTGCCAAATTTGCGATCCTTCTCATTTTACCCAAGCCGCAAGTTGAGTGACATGTCGAAAATGCACGCTTTCCGCTTCATCGACATAATCAGGGCAAAAGATAAGAAGAATTGCAACGGATTTAACGTTCACAAGGAAAGAAGGAGGAACAAGGAGAAAAACGAAAGAACGGCAGAGCAGCGAAATTGGTGATCGGGAAAAATCCGGTGATAATACAAGCGAAAAACGGTGTATCTCGCGGTGTATTTCACGGCATATTTCGCCTTGCCTCGCGTGTCGGCCTATTTATACCGTAAACGGCCTGAAA
>DOMV01000249.1 GCA_003509805.1 Planctomycetaceae bacterium | reverse complement strand
CCGGCAGTCCGCCACGGACCCGGTTGTTCGCCACGGACCCGGTTGTTCGCCACGGCCCCGGCTTCGGGAAATCTCAACGGTTTTCGGTATCATACCTTGACGAAGCGGACGATCGTTTCGACGATCAGGACGACGAAAACCATGAAGAAGACGGTCCAACCGGCGAAGTGAACGGCGTGCCGCGCGACGGCCGGCATTTCCTCATGCCGCGTCCCGGCATAGCAGAAAGAAAAGGCGAGGACCAGCGGAATCGCGTAAAGAAAATGCGTCATATCTCCTATACCGTGTGATCCTACCGCAGTTCGCGGAGAGTCAAATAGCTGAAGGCGCCGACAAGGGCGGAACAGACCATGTAGAGAATATCGATGAGAATACCGTCCGCCTGGGCAAAAGGGAACCCGCTGATCAAATCGAGGAAATAAAGCAGAAACAGGAGTCCCGACACGGACAAGGAAAAAATACACAAGGCTTTCGGCATAATGGACTTCCTCGACAGCCGCCAACTGGAACGGAAAAACGATCAGCGTATTGTACCTGCTTTTCCTGAAAAACGCAAGTCGCGTCCTTTGATTTTCGAGAAAAGGGTTTCTTTATACCGTAAACGGCATGACAATCCTCCCGCGAACAATCGCTTGCCGCTCGAACGATCCGCATAAACGATTGCATCAACAAAAGTTATAGCAGGTGAGTGCGGCAAGCAGGCTTGACCGAATGTCCGTTTTCATCGCGTTTCCAGTATACCTTCATTCGATAAAAAAGGTTTGCAGCATTTCCGCAAGACGTTCCGCCGGAAGACCGACGACATTCGTGGCGCTTCCTTCGAGGATTTCCAGCCAGCCCGTTCGGTCTTGGAGTCCGAAAGCGCCGGCTTTTCCTTCCCAAAGCCCTGTTTCGAGGTATGCGTCGATTTCACGTTGCCCGATCGGCGCCATGCGAAGCCGGGTCGTTTCGACGGCCGAAAGACGACGACCGTCCGGTTGGCGGCGCAAATACAGTCCGCTGAGAACGTAGTGTTCTTCTCCGCGCAACATCGAAAGCATACGACGCGCGTCTTCCCGGTCGGCAGGTTTGCCGAGAATTTCTCCCCGACACACGACGACCGTGTCGCAGCCGATCAGAATTCCCTCGCGATACTTCCCGGCAACGGAATCCGCTTTATCACGAGCGAGTCGCTGAACATAATCCTCGATTTTTTCGCCGTCGCGGGGCGGCCCTTCTTCGTCGCAAGATGGGGGCGTTGTGATAAATTCGTAATCCAGGCAAAACAGTATCTCGCGGCGACGTGGAGAACGACTTGCGAGAATAAGTAGGGGAGGCAATCTTTTATTCATGGGGCATGACATGAAAAACCGTTCTTTCCGACAAGATTCTCCTTTTGATTGATCGCTTATTCAGTAATCTTTTCTCAAATGCCATCCTTTTGGTGGAAAATACTACAACTGTTCCGATTGAAACGCCGATAGGGGAAGAAAGGTGCTCCCTTCCCAGAGGGGGATATTCGCTATTTTTTTAGCGATATCGCCGCCATTTGGTGAAAAAACACCTGCACCGGGACCAGGCGGACCATGGACCGGCCGAAATAAGCCCGGCGGTAACCCTTCGAATCCTTGATTGCAAACGTGCCGATGGCAAGCGCGCTTACTGCAAGCGTGCCTTATTGCGAGCGAATCTTGTCGGTCGTGCGATCCTGCGGTGCGAAAAAAACGGGAACCGGTTTTCAGGACAAAAAAACGCGGCACGGAAGCGGCGAAACGCGAGATGGCTTCATCTCCACCGACTTACCTGCCGACCCATTATTTTATCCTTTATATGGGGAAAAGTAAGATGCGTCGAACGGTCAGCTTCACTATTTTCCTGGCACTCTCCGCACTCCTTTGGTCGGCTACCGCCGCGCTGGGGCAAGGCGTCGTCACCCATTATAACGGATCGGTGGGGTATTGGGAAACGGCCAACGGCTGGCCGAACAACGACGACGTACTCGACGGCGGTTTGAAGCAGGTTCTGATCGGGATCAACAATAACAACCAGGCGTTCAACAACCTCAACCAGGTCGCCGTCGTCACCATCGGGGCCGACCTGGTAGGAAGGGCTTCCGGGATCAACGACAGCGCATTTCCCACGATCAACGCCAACAAGCACGTTTTGATAAGTACGGGCGGAAACATACGGACGGTCGCGGCCATTCCCACGCCACATTACGCCAACAACCCTCCGCAGCCGGTGCATGAATTCATCCCGATGTTCGTCGTGGCCCAGGGCGGGCAACTGGAATTCGGGGGCGGAGGAGAGTTGACCTTGACGAACGCTTCGCGCCGCGATACGAGCATCGGGGGCGGAGTCGTCCAGGTCAACGGCGACCTGAACATCGGTTCCAAAACGATTTTCTCCAACAATGAATCGGGTACCAACGGCGGGGCCATCAGCATTGCCACCGGGGCGTACCTGAACCGGGGTTCGAACGGCGGCGCCAACGCCGGGGAAACGATTTTCGACAGCAACCACGCCGCCGCCAACGGCGGGGCGGTGGCTTCCGAATCGGGGGGAACCGCCTATTTTCACGGCAACACCACCTTCCAGAACAACTGGGCGCGCGGACTGGGGAACACGATCCACTCCAACCAGAACAACTGGCGGGGCGGGAGCAGCGGCGGCGCCGTCTCCATGATCAACTCGGTCTTCCGCTTCGATTCCATGCAAACCACGTTTACCGCCAACGCCTCCAGCCAGGACGGCGGCGCCATTTACGCCGAAAACGGGTCGAATGTTCAATTCCGCGGAAGTGACGTGAACATGAGCAACAACGTCGCCAACTGGGGCAGCGGCGGCGCGATCTACCTGAATCATGAATCCATGCTGACCACTGCCCTCGGAACCGACTTGAGTTTCGTCGGGAACAGCGCCTTTTACCACGGCGGAGCCATCAGCGCGGAAAACGGGTCCGATCTCAGGTTCAACGGCGGAGGTTTATACCCGATCATTTTCCAGGGCAACACGGCCGGCGTCGTCGCCAACATGGACAACACGGTCCTGATCGGCGGTTCGGACGGCGGCGGAATCTACGCCAACGCTTCGAACGTCTGGTTCGTCGATCCCACGGCCGACGTCGCCTTCCTTTCCAACCAGGCGGGTCGCAACGGCGGCGGCATGGCGATGATTGGCAACAAGAATCTCACGTTCGGTGGAACGGCGGAATTCACGGGAAACACCGCCAACAACAGCGGCGGCGGCCTGTACACGAACCAGGCGACGGTCAAATTCGTATTCGAATCCGCTTTCACGGGCAACATGTCCGGAAGCGACGGGGCCGGCATGTACGCCAACGGCGGTTCGGTCGCTTTCACGGGGGCCACCCGGTTTGTCGACAACATCGCAATGTACGGTTCGACGGGCGGAGACGGCGGCGGTGTTTTCGCCACGGGAACCACATTCGTTTTTCACGATACCGCCTACTTTTCCGGCAACCAGTCGGTGATCCTGTACGCGGCGGACCCGACCGGATCGGTAGGGCCGGGCGGTCCGCAATTGATCGTGCTGGATGCGACGTCGATTCCGGGGCCCGGCTATTTGGCCCGTAACGGGGGCGGCGCGATTTATGCGACCAACGCATCGACCTTTACGTTTGAAAAGGATGTCGTCATCGAAGGAAGCTGGGGGACCTACGGCGGCGGAATTTACGCCGAGGGGCAAGCCAAGCTCTATTTCGGATACAAAGACGGCGGCGGGGCGAGCGGCGGCGTCCTCAACGCCAACCCGACCAGCGTCCTGTTCTCCCAAAACAACGGTATTTACGGTGGGGCGATCAACGCGAGCGGCAAAAGCGAGTTGATGTTCAACAGCGGCCTCGGAAACACCGGGGAAAGCATCCAGTTTCTCGACAACGGAAACGGGGCGTTTACGACGCCGGTCAACTGGCCGGAAATGGTGAAAACCTCGCGCCAGGGCGGAGCCATCTCGGCCAACGACGCGAAACTGACGTTTATCGGGCAGATCGAGTTTCGTCGAAACATGACCGAAGTCGACTGGAAAGGCGGCGCGATGACGCCGAATATCGCCGAAATCTCCGGCGGCGGTGCGATTTACGCGACGAATAACTCCGTTTTCACCTTCAACTCGGGAACCGGATCCAGTTCGCGCGAAACCATTTTCGACTCGAACACCTCGTTCAACGCCGGTGGGGCGATTTACTCGGAACGCGGATCGACGTTCGAGTTCACCGGGAAAACGACCTTTATCGGAAACCAGGGCGGGCTTTCCACCGCCGGCTCGTATAACGGCGGGGCCATCTACGCCGTCGATTCGACCTTTACGTTCAAGGGGGCTGAAAACCAGATATCCTTCCGGGACAACTCGGTGGGAACGACGACCGGGGGCGGTTCGGCCATCCTTTCCGATGGAAGCGGCGGAGCGATTTACGCGACGACCGACACCGTCAACGCCGGAACCGGCTCGTCGATCATCTTCACGCCGCAGACGGCCGTGGAATTTTCGGGGAACAGCGCGACCCAGGACGGCGGGGCCGTCAAGGCCGAACTCGGTGCGACGATTTCGTTCGGCGGACCGGCCGGGCCGACCACCGAAGCGCCGAATGCCGGGTTCCGAAACAACATCGCCGGTCGGGACGGGGGAGCGATCCTGATCGATACCGGCGCAACCGTCACGTTCGGCGACGTCGCCTT
>DOMV01000473.1 GCA_003509805.1 Planctomycetaceae bacterium | reverse complement strand
AAACACTTAACGGCGTAGAGTGACATCCATCATCCAAGCTCGAATGCGACCGCCGTGAAAATGGTGCTTAAGTTCATTCGTGAACAGCGTCCCGGTAGAATTCATATCCTGGGCGACGGGTGCGATATGTTCGCAATTTCGAGGTTCGACAAGGACCCGGCGCGAAAAGACAACCTGCAGGATGAACTCGATATCGTCCGGAATTGGCTCCAGGAACTCCGTGACGCCGCGCCCGCCGCCCGGATCATTTATTCCGAAGGCAATCACGAATACCGCCTCAAAAAATATTTAATGTCCGAGGCGAAAGCGCTCGCCGGACTCCGAGCATTGACATTGGAAAAGCTGCTCGACTTCCAAAAAATTCGAATTCGTTTCCAGCCCCAGGACCGGCCTTACCGAATCGGCCATCTGCTTTTCACGCACGGTCAGTTCATCTCACGATGGTCGGCGATGTCGGCCAAACGCCATTTCGAGCAGTACGGCTGTTGCGTCATTCACGGCCACACGCACCGGCTCGGCGCCTTTTATCATTCCGATATCGATTCTTGTTACGGGGCTTGGGAGGTGGGATGTTTGTCGACCTTGACGCCCGATTACGTAACCGCGCCCGACTGGCAGAACGGATTCGCCGTCGTCCATCACAGCAATAAGTTTTTCAGCGTTGAATTAGTCGCAATTATCAAAAACCAATTCTGGTTCCGGGGGCGTCAATACGGACGCCAGCGCGCGACCCCGTCCTGCATCGTCGAAGATTTGACTTGAAACGCCCCCAAGTTTTCCGATTCATCATTCTATCCGTCCGTCATGTCATTTCTCGAAGAAGCCCTCAAATTGGCCGAACTCGGCTACCTCGTTTTTCAGTGCGTCCCGAACGGAAAAACGCCGTTCACGACGACTGCGCCCAAGGGATGCAATTCCGCAACGAACGATCCCGATATCGTTCGAAAATGGTGGACGCAGTATCCGGACTGCAATATCGGGATCAAATGCGAAAATTTGCTCGTTCTCGACCTCGATTCCAACGCCGAACTGAACGGTCCCCGCGACGTTCGCGACATTACCGACGAGGTCGGTCCCTTGCCGGCAAGTCCGCTGGCCCGAACGGGCTCCGGCGGCTGGCATCTGCTTTTCGCAAGGCCCGAAGCCGACATCGTCGGTTCGAAACGGATCAAATGGCACGGCAGGAAAACGGGGATCGACGTCCAGGTCGGCAATCAATATATCGTTGCGCCACCATCGAAGCATCCGAACGGAAAGCTCTATCGTTGGCATACCGAACCCTGCCCTGTTACGGAATTACCCGACTTGCCCGATGCCTGGATAGAACGAGTCCTGCTCCATCGCAAACAGGATGGCCCTGTTTCGCATACGTCGCCGACTGTTGCGTTATCGTCCACCGAACCGACGTCCGGCTTGGTCGACCGTTGCCGGGCCTATGTCGCCGCCATGCCGCCCGCGATCCAAGGTTGTGACGGTCACAGTGCTTTGCTCAAGGTCGCCAACGTCATTTTTCACGGGTTCGGCCTCTCCGAATCGGAAGGCTGGCCGATCATGCTCGAATACAATTCCCGCTGCGTCCCGCCTTGGGATTTGAGCGATCCGAAGGAGGAGCGGGATTTTCGCCGCAAAATGAACCAAGCCCGTGACAAGCCGACGAACGATTATCCGTTCGGTCATTTTCGGGAGCAGTACGATTACCCCAAGGCCGATATTTCGCGGTTGCTCGAAAGCCTGAACCGCCCTTCGGTCTTCGCCGTCGAGGAAGCGGATGAAAAAATTCCCGACCGCCTGATCTTCGTGCCCGGGTTTATCGAACGAATTGTCCGGTTCTGCATCAAGTCGGCTCCGCACCCGAACCGCATGCTCGCGTTTTGCGGGGCGTTGGCCTTGATGTCGTTCCTGATCACCCGGAAAGTGCGGACGAAAAGCGGTATCAGGCCGAATTTGTACATTATCGCGCTCGCCGCGTCCGGGACGGGCAAGGATTTTATCCGGAAAGTGAACAATTACATTCTCGAAATGACCGGCCAGGAAGCCATGATCGGCGAAACCATCGCGTCCGGCGAAGGGCTCGAAGAGGAGATTTTATCGCACAAAAAGAAGTTTTACCAAACGGATGAAATCCAGACGCTGTTCGCCGAGATCGCCAACGGCAAGGAATCGCGTTACAATAATATCGTCGCGTTCCTGCTGAAAGTGTACACTTCCGCCGACAGCACCATCGTCAAGCGGACGAAAGTCGGCGATTCCAAAAAGAATTCCGGGCCGACCGTCTGCAATCAGCCGAGCCTGATCCTGTTCGGCACGACGATTCCGATCATTTTTTTCGACGCCCTGACGCCGACGCTCATGCTGACCGGCCTCGGTTCGCGTTGCCTGTTCATCGAAGGCGACCAGCGACAGCCGTACAACATCGACGCGGCGGATTACCAGTCGCTGCCCAAGGAATTGATCGAGACCGCCCGCTGGTGGGCCGAATATCTGCCGCCCGATCCGGAGACCGGCAAGGTCGGCAACCTGTCGCACGAAAATCCGAGCCCGCACGTCGTTCCCATGACCGACGAGGCCGTCGGCATCCTGAACGCGCTCGGAGAACATGCCGACCTGTCTTATTCGCAAACACAGGACCCGATTGAACAGGTGCTTTGGACTCGCGTTCATGAAATCGCCAACAAACTCGCCCTGGTCTACGCCTGCAGCGCCGACCATGAAAACCCGGTGATCGACGGACCCGCCGCACGTTGGGCGTCCGAATTCACCGATTGGGTCGTCCGCCAGATGATGAAGCTCGTCAAGCACAACGTCGCCGATTCGCCGTTTGCCAAACTTGTCCTGCGAGCGGAAAACCTGATTCGGAAACGCGGCGGGAAAATGACGAGAACCGAACTCTCGCGGTCCTTGCATATTCGCCCTCGGGAATTGGACGAGATCGTCCACAAAATGCTCGAAGAAGAAATCATTGAATTGGCGTTTAGCGACGCAACCGGCGGTCGACCGAAGACCGTTTATCGCATGGTCTGCAAATCCAACACATAAGGAGTTTAATGTATGTCGATTGAATTGATCGTAATGGAAAACAACGAGCCCGCCGTTCAATTGCGGGCAAGTGATCCCGCCTCGAACGACGCGATCCTGGCCTATCTGCGAAAGATTCTGGACGACGATTCCGCAGAAGAATCGATTCACGGTGCAGTGAATATTCTTTTTCGGTTCAAGGAATGGCAGGCCGAGCATTTCGCCGGGAGTTNNCGCAAAAAGGCGGATTCATTCACAGGAGCGAAATCTGCCGACGCTATCACATCGAATCGGACCGTTTCGAGCGGATCATCGCCCCGTTGAAGCTTCACGCTTTTCGGGTTGAAACTTCGGGAAGACCGACGACCTTTTATGTTTTGCCGGATTTCGTCGACCTGTTCCGGCAACACGCCCAAGCCCAAGGGTGGACGTTTTCCGAGGTCGAAAACGGCTGAGTAAACTCACTTTTGGAAAAGTGAGTTTACTCGAGTTCGGGGAAAAACGAGGCCTTCCGGCAGGCAAAAAAGCGCGAAACTCAC
>DOMV01000031.1 GCA_003509805.1 Planctomycetaceae bacterium | reverse complement strand
CGGCAACACGCCCAGGATGAACGCGAACGACGTCATCATGATCGGCCGGAGCCTCAGGCGACCCGCTTCATAGGCCGCCTGGACGAGTGTTTCGCCGTGTTCCCGGTGTTCCTTGGCGAACTCCGTGATAAGAATCGCGTTTTTCGCCGAAAGACCGACCATGACGATGAACCCGATCTGCGTGTACATGTTGATATCCATGCTCGAACCGCCGGACATGCCGCGGATAAAGACGGCGATCATGGCCCCCATCACGCCGAGCGGAACGGCCATCATGATGATCAACGGGCACGACCAGCTTTCATATAGGGCGGCCAGGACGAGGAAGGCGAAGGCGACCGAGAGCGTGAACATGACGACCGTCTGGTTGCCGACCGTCGCTTCCTGGTACGTGATGTCGACCCACTCGTAGCCGTATCCCTCGGGAAGCATCTCGGTACAGATTTCCTTCATGCGTTCCATCGCCTGGCCGGAACTTTTGTCCGGTCGGACGATCCCGGTGACTTTCATGGCAGGGTACATGTTGTGCCGGAACAACATCTGCGGACCGACGCGATCCTCGATCGTGGCAAACGAACGCAGCGGCACCATTTCCCCGTCGGCGTTTTTCACCTTCATGCTCAGTATCTGCTCCGCGTTTTGGCGGAAATCGCCGCCGGCCATGGCCGTCACGCGGAAAACGCGGCCGAAGGAGTTGAAATCGTTGATGTAGACCGATCCGACATAGGTCCGGAGCGTGTTGGAGACCTCGTTGAAGGATATCCCCATCTTTTTGTGCTTGTCGCGATCAATGGTGAGATACAATTGCGGAGAAGTCGGGTCGAAGGTGGCGATTGCCATGACCATCGTTCCGCTCGGTTCCCTGACGTCGACGGTCGCCAAATAGCTTACCTGCCGACCGGCGTCCGCCAGCGCAAGCGAGCCCTGGTTGCGTTTGTCGAGCAACTGCATGTTGACGCCGCCGGCCATGCCGAGCCCGGTGATCGGGGGCGGCGTGAAGAACATGATGTTCGCTTCCGGGAAGGTCACGAATTTGGCCTGGAGACGTTGAACCAGCGCCGCGACGCTCCGTTCCCGGCCCGGGCGTTCCTCCCAGGTCTTGAAGCGGACGATGCCGGTCCCGACGTTCGGCAGGGCTGCGCTGTCCATCATGGAAAATCCGTTGATCATAATCAGGTCCTCAAGCAGTTCTTCGGTTTCCTCCGCTTCGCCGGGAGCGGGCGGGGACCAGAGGCTCTTGACCTTCGCGACCAGACCGGCGACGAGGCCCGGCTTCGGCTTCGGGAGCGTCGTGGCTTCCCGCATCATTTGCTCGGCCTTGATCATGACTTCCAACGTCCGTTCCGTGGAAGCCCCTTCCGGCAAACGCACGTCGCAAAAACATGCGCCTTGATCCTCGTCCGGCAAAAACCCGGTCGGCATCCCCGGCCACGGAGTCCCCGGAAGTCCGACGAAGGCGACGATCAATCCGGCCACGAGGAGGAACCAGAGGGCCAACATGGCTGCGGAACCGTGGATGAGGCGCCGCAAGACGAACACGTAGCAGGCGGTGAACAGGTCGAACGCCCAGTTGAAGGCGCGGAACCAGGCGCGCCGCTGATGTTTCGCGATCGACGGCCGGAGGAAAATCGCGCACATGGCCGGTGAAAGCGTCAGGGCGCACAACCCGGAAATGCCGACCGAGGCGGCGATCGTGAGGGCGAATTGCTTGTACAACTGGCCGACGATCCCCGCCATCATGGCCGCCGGAATGAACACCGCCATGAGCACCAGCGCGGTCGCCAACACGGGACTGGCCACCTGGATCATCGAGAGTTTCGTCGCTTCGAACGGTTCGAGTCCTTCCTCGTCGATGATGCGTTGCGTGTTCTCGACGACGACGATCGCGTCGTCGACGACGATCCCGATGACGAGCACGAGCCCGAACAGGGTAAGCGTGTTCAGTGAAAAACCGAACAACGTCATGAAGAAGAAGCAACCGATCAGCGACACGGGAATCGTCAGGATCGGAATCAGCGCAGCCCGCCAGTCCTGGAGGAAGATGTAAACGGTCAGCACGACGAAAAGAATACATTCGAGCAACGTTTTCTGGACCTCGTCGATCGAGATGCGGACATACTCGGTCGCGTCGTACCCGACGATGAAGTCCAGCCCGGACCGTGCCAGCGAGGGCCTCAGTTCGTCCATCTGCTCCCGGACGTTTTTGGCGACATCGAGCGAGTTCGCCCCCGGGCGCTGCGTGATCGCCATCATGGTCACGGGTTGGCCGTTGTAGCGGGGGATGCTGCCGTAATTCAAGGCGCCCAGTTCGATCGTCGCGACATCCTTCAAGCGCATGATGCGGCCCTGGTCGTCGACGCGGAGAATCATGTCCTCGAATTGCTTCACGTCTTCGAGACGCCCCAGGGTCACGAGGGAAAGGTTCGATTTCTGCCCGACCGGCACCGGGGGCAAACCGACCCGGCCGGCGGTGATCTGCTGGTTCTGTTCGAGGATCATCGCATTCACCTCGCTGACCGAAATGCCGCGCGCCGCCATGATGTCCGGATCGAGCCAGATGCGCATGGAAAAGTCTTCCCGGTTGAACACCATGACTTCCCCCACCCCTTCGACCCGGGCAAAAACGTCCTGGATGTAGAGTTTCGTAAAGTTGGCGATATAAATGGTCGAACGCTCCTCGGACTCCTGTCGGGCGATTTCCAGCTCCAGATCTTCCCGGGTGGCGGTACGGTTCCGATGTTGCTCGAAGTCGATCGCCGCCGCCATCGCCTGCTCATCCGCCTGCTCATCCTGCCGGGCGTTGATTTCTTTAGCGGCCCCGGCAACGGCGTCTTTGGCAACAGCGTCTTCGGCGCCGGTTCCTCCCGTCAACGCCGCCACGTCGTTCTTTTTGCCGGTCACGTCGAGGACGCCCGCGAACATGATGAAGTTGGTCGCCATCTTTTTGACGTTGATTCCCTGGAGGCGCACTTCTTCGGGCAGGAACGGTTCGGCGAGCTTGACCCGGTTTTGCACGAGCACGGTCGCGATATCCGGGTCGGTTCCGACGGAGAAGGTCACGCGGATCGTCACTTCACCGGTGCTGGTACACGCGGTCGACATGTAGATCATGTTGTCGACGCCGTTTACCTGCTGTTCGATCGGGATGGCGACCGCGTTGACGATGTCTTCGACGTAGGCTCCCGGGTACGTCGCCTGGATGGAAACCGACGGCGGAACGATATCCGGATATTGGGTGACGGGCAATTTGAAATAGGAAACGACGCCCAAAAGGGTGATGATCAACGAAATGACCGTCGAGAAAATCGGACGCTTGATAAAGAAATGGGTAAACATGGAGACGGAATGGGGAGGGGGGAGAGAAAAGAAAGGGATAAAAGAGATTGGAAAGAATGCGGCAACACGGATCAAGGTAAGGGAAAAGCGGTCGCAGGCCGATCCGGCTTCCCCCTGCCTTGTTTTCCTTGTTTTCGCTTTATTCCACGATGTTCACCTTTCCGTCGACTCTCGCTTTTTGCGTTCCTTGCACGATGTACGTTTCGCCGCCGGACAGTCCTTCCGTGACGATCTGCATGCCGCCTTCGACTTTTTGGCCGAGTTTGACGGTTTTGCGTTTGGCGACTTTGGCGGGTATCTTTTCCATGACCGGTTTCTTGTCCGGCCCGAACACCACCTGCTTGGTGACCGGATCGATGACCGGCTCGTCGACCGCTTCATCGACAACGAGCAGGACGTATTTGGTATCGAGGTCGGTCATGATCGCCTCCTCATGGACAAGGACGGCCTCGGGTACTTTTTCGACCGGGATACGGACAAAAAGCGCCTGGTTGGGAAAAAGCGACATTTCCGGGTTCGAAACTTCGCCGCGGATGGAAATCCGGCCGGAATTGACACCGACCTCATTGTCGATGATGGCCGTCAAACGACCCTGATATTCGAATTTGGCGCGATCTTTCCCGATACCCATGTAGGCGACTTCAAACGGAAATTCGGTGGAAGACTCGTCCTTCAGAACGAGTTGCTCCTGATTTTCGACGCTCGTGTCGGCGGCGGTTTTGGATTCGTAATCCGCCTTTTTCGCGGAAACCGGGGTGAACACCTGGTGAGAGGAGTCGGAGTCATATCGGTCGGCGATCGGCGTACTCCGGCCGATCTTCAGTCCGCGGATGAAGTTGGAGGAATTGTTATAACGGTTGAATTCGCTGTCGCTGATGCTGAAATCAACGAAAATCGGGTCCATCCGCGTGACGGTGACAAGCAGGGTCGGCGCGCCGCCCTGGCCGACGTAGTTTCCGACGTCGACCTTTCTCTCCGTCGTTTTCCCGCCGATCGGAGAACGGATATCGGTATAACGGAGATTCAATTCCGCCTGTTCGACCGCCGCTTTGGACCGTTCGATGTTCGCCTGCGCGATCTTGTACTCGGAGACATTGGTTTCATATTCCTCCTTGGGAATCGTTCCCTTGTCAAACAAGTCCTTGGACCGTTCCAAATTGGCGTGCGCAAGCGTTTCCCGGGCCTGGCTGACTTCCAGGTCCGCTTTGGCCGCATCGAGCGCGATTCGGTACGCGTCCTGCTCGATCAGGAACAGCCGGGCGTCCTTGTCGACGATTTTACCGGGTTCGAAGAAGATTTTTTCAAGGTATCCCGGTACGCGGGCGACCACTTCGACGTTCTCGTACTTGACGGCTTTTCCATCCGTCGTCAAATAAAGCTGCACTTCCTTCTTCTGGACGGTATCGACGATCACGTCCGGAACGATAACCATCGGAGCTTTTCCAGCGCCCCCTTTCCCGCAACCGGAAAGGGAGCCCAGGAAAAGGATGAGCATACCCAGGGCGACAACGACGGTTTTTTCTGTTGGTTTCTTTGACATGGTGACTTCAGGGTTCTATTGTTCGGAAAAAGAGGACCACGACCGACAAAAGCGAATCAGGCGGAAACATCGGAAAACTCCTTGACTTCTCTTCCCTGATCCTGATCCCTCCTGATCCATTGACTCAAAATGGCTCGTGAGTTCTGCTCGATTACTTTCGCAATGATTTCGATGTGTTCGCGTTCCAGGTTATCCGTATTGAGGTTGATTTGAAGCGAGGTTCGACCGACCGAGAAAAAGGTCGCCTGGGAAATCAACGCATGGATCCTGATAATGACCTCGGGGTCGTCCGGATCGCAACGCATCAATTTCCCCACGATGCGTCCGAGGATTACGAAAAGAGGTTCCCGAAGTCCCTCGTGAACGACGGGAAACGAGGTTGTCGGCATTATTTGTTCCCGGGTAATGATCAGTTTGACCCCGGCGCTGTCTTTGCGTTCGATACAGGCGGTAAAGGAAAGGAGGATGTGGATCGCCGCCTCGACCAACTCCTCCGCATTCATCGCATCGTAGTCGAGCGTATCGACCCAGGAACCGATTTGTTCCCGGACGTTGTCGCGAAGCGAATCCACGATCCATTGGACCGTCGCACGGTACAATTCCTCCTTGCCGCCGAAATAATAGGGAATCGCCGCGAGATTGACTCCGGCCGTTCGCGCGATTTGCCGCGTGGTCGCTCCATCGTATCCGTACTTGCCGAACACCTCAACCCCCGCCTCGATCAGTGCTTGTCGAGGATCTTTCTGATTTGTGGAGTTCGGTGAAGTCATTATCAAGACGCGGTACGGGACCAGGTGGTAATCGGGCCTGATTTTATCGATATACTCGGTTGTTCGTCGTAACCGGTGCATCGAAGACATCCGTGCCGCTTACGATGTGTCACTACAATGTGCCGCTACGATGCCGCCGTCATGACGCCCGGCCTGCCACGCACCCGGGACCACTATTGTATTCAATCGGATGATTAAGTCAAGTGTATGATTCTGATTTTTCCGATTTTTCCAAATATTTCTCCCGAACAAGTTTCGCGTGATAAAATAGAATAGCTGCTGCGGTTGCGACATTTAAGCTGTCGGCGATTCCACGCATGGGGAGAGAGATGGGCTGAACACCGGAACCTTTCCAGGCGTCGCTCAGCCCTTCCGCTTCCGTCCCAAGGACGATCGCCGTCGGTTGGGAGAAATCGTATTCCGTGTAGGGAACCGCTCCATCGCATCGGGCAGCCGCGATACACACTTTCCGATCCGTCAGCCAATCGATTGCGTTTCGGGCTCCCGCGACCGCACAGGGAAGATGGAAAACGGTTCCCGAACTTGCCCGAACCGCATGTGGGTGAAAAGGATCGCCGTTCGGATCGGCCAAAATCAGGGCGTCGATACCGGCCCCGTCAGCCGCGCGAAAGATCGCGCCGACATTCCCGGGTTTTTCGAGACCCTCGATGACACCCAGTAACGGAACCTTGGAAAGAACAAGCGTTTCAAGCGATCTCTCGGGTATTTCCGCCACGGCGACCACCCCCTCGTTTCGTTCGCCATAGGCGATTTTTTCGAAAACGGTCGTGCTAACGGGTAAAATCGTCGTGCCATTAAGTACCAGTTCCTCAAGAGGTTCCGGATTTCCCCGGCGCGTACGCCGTTCCGCATCGATAAAAAGCGAAACCAGCCGGATGCCGCCGTCCAGGGCACGCTCGATCTCACGCCGCCCGTCGATCAGGAACAGACCGCTGCGACGCCGTCCCCGGCTTTCCCGTAACGTGATCGCGCTCTTGACTTTCGGGTTCGAAAGGCTGGTAATCATGCCGTACCTGCGGTGTTGATCTCCGGTATACAAAGGCGAGACGCGTTTTGGCCGAGCGGCGTAGCCGGCGGTTTGCCTCACTGCCGAGGCTACGCGATGAATTGTATCCGAAAAACGAGCAGCGCACAATGTTGTTGTGCGATGGCGTGGCGCATCTCGTGCCGGACTGGGGAACATGCTGACGCGAATTGGTAAAACAGGCAAAATGTGTCGCTGTCGAAAAAAGTGTTGGGTATTCCTTCTTGATCGCGACGATAGTTTTGACGACGGTGTTTTTATCGGTACATTCGCTACAGCAGTTAATAAACGTCTGTCCGACCACCGGGTTGCTATTTCGACGGCAAAGGGCTCCTTGTTTTTTAAGTGGATTTCCAAAAGAGACGATAGTGAACCTAGGTGTTTTCAGGAGAAGCCTGTAAGAGTGTGTCACGTGGTAAAATAGGTGAAAATTTTTGAAAAAACGAGAAGTTTTTTTGGGCCGGGTGTAGACATCATCGAAACCATGTCGTAGAATCCTGTGTATGTTGCCCAGTTTTGACAAAAGGTAAACTCTTCGCGTTTTCGCGAAAGTTTCCGAATAAAGCCTGTTGGTGCGCTTCAGTTAAAGGAGAACAGCTATGAAACGTGTTTTGGGAGCCCTCTTGCTCGTCGTCGGTTTGATGGCGGCAACAAGCAGTTCCGCCGATGCGGGCTACTGCGGTGCGGGAACCTATCGTGCATGCCGGCCGGCGATCAAAGATTTCGTCGGCCAGTACTGTACCGTGATGAAGACCTGCCAGAAAGTCGTCTATGAAAAGCAGCAGATGACTTGCTACAGAACCGTGTATGACCGGATCCCGGTTTCACGGGCGGTTCTCTGCACCAAGTACGTTCCTGAAAAGCGTACGAAGCAGGTCCATTACACGGTCTGCAAACCGGTCTGGGAAACACGCCAAAAGGTTGTCAACTACACCGTCTGCAAGCCGGTTTACGAACAGCGCCAAAAGGTCGTGAACTACACGGTCTGCAAGCCGGTTTACGAAACGAAGACCCGCGATTACACCGTGATGCGCTCGGTCGCCGAACAGCGTCAGAAGGTCGTGAACTACACGGTCTGCAAGCCGGTTTACGAAACGAAGACCCGCGAGTACACCGTGATGCGCTCGGTCGCCGAACAGCGCCAAAAGGTCGTGA
>DOMV01000298.1 GCA_003509805.1 Planctomycetaceae bacterium | reverse complement strand
GGCCGCCAAGGACGCCGCTCCCGCCGCGAATGAAACCGCTCCCGCATCACCGGGTGATCGGGCCAAGTCGGAAGCGGAAAAGATACTCGGCACCGGCTGGTGGGGGACCGGGAACTATTTCAGCATCACGAAAATCGTCCTCTTCATCATCGTCTTCTGGCTCTGGGTCTATACGGCCGACTGGATGAACGACGACATGGAACACCGCAAGGTCGAATCGAGGGAGATGCGGAACCTCCAGTTCTTCCTGATTTACCTGATCGGCAGCGCGATCGCGTTTTATATCCCGACGTTCTGGGCCGCGTTCCCGATTACCGTGTTGGTGTGGATCGTCCCGGCGGTCGTTTATGTCAAGCTGCGCAACAAAGGTCTTCCGGAGCCTGAAAAAGTCTGGACCCGCGACCATATCGTCTATGTGTACGCCGTTCTCCTGAGCAAGATCGGCGTCAAGGTCAAAATGAAAAAGCGCATGTCCTATGAAACGGGCGTTCCGGTCGAACTGGCCCCCACGGAAAAGGGGGCGGCGCCGCAGGTGCTCCAGGGGCGTTTGATTTTGGCGCGCAATGCGCCGGGTTACAACGATTTCCGTGCCTACCTGTACGACGGGCTCCTTCGCGGCGCCGATGCGATCATGTTCGATTACACTCCGCAGAAAACGGTTGTTCGACACCAGATCGACGGCGTCTGGATCGAGATCATCGAAGTTCCCCGGGTCGTCGAAAAAGGCAAGGAAAAAGACAAGCTCGAACTGGCGCTGGAGGCGGGCAAATTGCTTCTCGGGGCCAATCCGGCCGACCGGCGGTCCAAGCAGGGCGGTCCGTTCGTCGCCACGCTGAACAAGACGAAATACGACTGCGAATTCGTATCCCAGGGAACCCGCGGCGGCGAGGCGATGATGATCCAGTTCGTCCGCCAAAAAGTCGCTTTCAACACGCTCGACGAATTGGGGCTGTTTCCCCAGGTGCAGGAACGGTTGAGGACATTCCTGAACGCTCCGAAAGGCTTCTTCGTCATTTCCGCGCCTCCGGCCAACGGACTGAGGAGTTCCGCGGACGTGTTCATCCGGAATTGCGATCGTTTTACCCGCGATGTCGCCGCCGTCGAGGACGTCATGCATCCGGATCGGCAAATCGAAAACATCATTCTCAATCGCTACGATTCCTCGAAGGGGGAGAGCCCGATGACCGTGCTGCCCGACATCTTCTTCAAGGAGCCGCAGGCGGTCGTCGTCCGCGAGATGGTGAATGTCGACTCGCTGACCCTTTGTTGTGAGGAGGTCGTGAACAACCGGCTGATCATTTCGACGATCAAGGCCAAGGACGCCGTCGAGGCGATGTTCCGATTCCTCGCGATGAAAGTCGATCCGCAGTTGTTCGCGTCCGCCCTGGCCGGTGTGGTTTGCCAACGGCTCGTCAGGAAACTTTGTCCCGAGTGCAAGGAGGGGTTTCAGCCGCCCCCGCAGTTGCTTCAAAGCCTCGGATTCGCGCCCGGCACGGTCAAGGAGCTTTTCCGGGTCCGTTCACCGCTCCCGCCGGAGCTCGAACAGAAACGCAAGCCCTGTTCGACGTGCAACGACATCGGGTACAAGGGTCGGACGGCGATTTTCGAATTGATCGAACTCAACGACGAACTCCGCAGTCTCCTGGTCACGCAGCCGAACCCCGCCGCGATCCGGCAGGCGGTCGTCAAACAGCGTCAACCCGGTTTTCTCCAATACGGGGCCGAGTTGGTCCGCCAGGGCATCACCTCCGTGGACGAACTTTCACGCGTATTGAAGATGTAGTATATTGGGAGCCATTGAAATTGCCCGCAGCCGACTTTCGAGAAGCCCGCCCACCGGACACAACGCAGCTCGGAGGGTAAACGGGCGGACCAAGCGGAAAACGTAACCGGCTTCGGTATAATCGCCTCCGGCGGCGGGCGACTTCGTATTTCACCATTCCCGTGCGTGTCACGGCGCGTTTGCACAGCGCATTTTCACAGCGCGTTTTCACAGCCAAATTGTTACTGCGAGTGTTCACATGGAAATCGTTTTCAAGATACTGGGTTGGAGTTTCACCTTCGGCGTACCGCTGGTGGTGGTCGTCGCGATTCTCGGCCTGCGCAAAAACGAAGGAGTATGGGGAAACACGATTGCCGCCATCAACGTTTCGTTCGCCGCGCTGATCGCGTTGAACTACTGGGAAGACGTCGCCTCGCTGCTTGCCGGGATGTACGCGGCGGGCCTTTTTTATTGGGATTTCATCGCCATCTGGCTGCTCTTCCTGGTCGCCTACGCCCTGCTCGACGAAGTGACGCGGCACCTCACCCGGGTCAAGGTCAAGTTTCCCGATCCGATTGAGCTGTTGGGAACCCCCGCGGCCGGGCTTTGCCTTTTCGCCGTTTTCTTCCTGTTTTACACGTTTACGCTCCATCTCGCTCCGCTCGGCAATCCAAGCGAACAGGGGGGGATCGCGTCGTATGACCTGATGAAGGCGAAATCCTACGATATTCTTTCCTCGGGCAACCTGGCGCCGTTCAACAGCACGAACACGTTCGATTCCAATAAGGTTTTCGTCAACCAGAATTCCCGCAGAGCCGCCCTGAAACATGTCGCCGAGTCCAAGGGGACGACGAGTTTCGAGGGAACGGTGCCGAAAAGAAACTGACCGGCAACGGGGCCGGCCCCGGCATGAATTTTCGAATCGATCATCCCGTTCTTCAACAAAAACGACGATCCATGTCCAACGAGTCCACACCCGCGGCCGAGGGGTCGCTTTTTTCCATTCATTGGGAAGACCCGGCCGACGACGCGGAACGGGAATACCGCAGTCTGAGCGTCCCGGCGCTACTCGCGCTCGCTTGCGGACTCCTGACGCCGCTGGTGTTCCTGAGCTTATGGTTTCTTTTCCTCGGCATCCTCGGCATCCTGCTTTCACTCGTCGCGATCCTTGCCGTGCGGCGTTCGGAAGGCATGTCGACGGGCGGCTGGATGGCGCAACTCGGTTTGAGCGTTTCGATCCTTTCCCTCGTCGGCGTCGGCGTTTTTTGGCCGTACTACCAGTACACGGTGCGTTGTGAAGCGGACCGGTTTTTCAGGACCTGGTTCGCCGCGCTCGAAAAGGGCGACATCCCGGTCGCGTTTTCGCTCCAATCGCCGTTCTGGGAGCGCCGGCCCGACCCGAAAGCGGCCGAAACCTGGTGGAACACGTTGCCCGACGAGAAATACCGGCATCGCGCCGTCCATGAATACGTCGAGAACAAACTCATCCGGACGTTGATCGATCTCGGCGACAAAGCGGACGTGTCCTACTATAAAACCGACGCCGTTCGAACGATCGACGGGAAGGATACCGTTGCCATCATCTACGCCGTGACCTGTCCGGTGGAGGGCAAAGACAAGGGAGCCGGCGAAGAAACCGGCACGGAAACCGGCAGGGAAACTTTCTTCGTCCGTATGCAGGGAAAGCGGCAAGCCAAGGCGAAGGAAAAACATGTGGTCGGGTGGAATCTGGAGCAAATTCCCAACGGCGCGCTCCGGGACATTCCGCGTTGATCTTGCCAACACGGTTTCTTCAAACACAGTGCCATCAAACACAGTGCCATCAAACACAGTGCCATCAAACACAGTGTCGTCAAACGCGGCGTCATTGAGAATTCCGCCGACTTTCAAACGTTTCCAGTAGAAGTTTTTTTCATTCATGTCCTTTACCGAAGCCCTTCGATCCGGCGTTCTCGTATTCGACGGCCCCATGGGGACCGAGCTTTACCGCCATCATGTGTTTACCAACCGTTGTTTCGAGGAATTGAACCTGAGCGATTCCAAACTGATCGAACGGATCCTCACGGATTATCGGGAAGCGGGCGCGGAAGTATTGACGACGAACACGTTCGGGGCGAATCGTCCCGCCCTGGAAAAATACGGTTTGGCCGACAAATTGGCCGACATCAATTTCACGGGAGCCCGGATCGCCCGGACCGTTGCCGACAGGGGAGCGGAGCAAGGGAACGGCCACGGGGACGATTCGACGCGGCGTTGCTTTGTCGCCGGGTCCATCGGGCCGATTCTCTCCAGCGGGTCGTACAACGACGAGCAGATCGTCGCCTTCTTTCTTGAACAAATCGATCCGCTCCTCGAAGGCGGGGCCGACCTGATTATTTTCGAAACGTTCCCTTCGCGCGCGATGGTCGAACTTGCCGCGAAAGCGGTGGCGCACCGGCCGGATACCCCGTACATCATTTCCTGCGCGATCGATCATGGAATATGGAACATCGCCGGAGAACCGATCGGTCGCCTGTTCGCCCCGTTGCCTGCGGAACTTCGACCGCCGACGGCCTGGGGATTGAATTGCGGCGTCGGACCGGACGGCATCCTCGAAGCGTTGGAGGAGGCGGTCAGGGTGACGCGCATTCCGATCGTCGTTCAACCGAACGCCGGGACCCCGAAGGAATTCGAGGGACGGCACATCTATTACAGTTCACCGGAATACGTGGCCACCTACGCGATGCGTTTCGTCAATCTCGGCGCGGCGGCGGTCGGCGGCTGCTGCGGCATCATGCCGGATCATATTCGGGAAGTCGTGGCGATGGTCAAACCGCTTGCCCGGGGCCGTGAAACGAAATCCGTGCTTCTTTCGATGGAACCGGAAGTGGAGGAAAAACCGGAGTCGCTTTTTGCCGAGCGCAGCCGGTTCGCCTGCCGGCTTGCGAGCAAACAATGGGTGACGACCGTTGAACTGGTTCCGCCGCGCGGATACGACCTGGAGGGAACGATCCGGAAATGCAAGATGCTGCACCGTCATGGAATCGACGCGGTGAACATTCCCGACGGTCCCCGTGCGAGCAGCCGGATTTCGCCGATGGTCGTCGCGCAACGCATTCACCGGGAAGCCTGCATCGAGCCGATTCTCCATTTCTGCTGCCGCGACCGGAACCTGATCGGTATGCAGGCCGATTTGCTCGCCTGCGCCGCCTCGGAAATCCGGAATCTGCTTTTCGTGACTGGCGACCCGCCGAAGTTGGGCGGTTATCCCCATGCGACCGGCGTATTCGACACCGATTCCATCGGGATGTGCGCCGTCCAGCGCCGGCTCAACCGGGGAGTCGATCTCGGGGGCCAATCGCTCGAACCGCCGACCCAGGCGGTGATCGGCGTCGGATTGGACCCGACGTCGCTCGACCGGAAGCGGGAACGGGACCGGTTTCGGGCCAAGATCGACAACGGCGCCGAATTCGCGATCACGCAACCAGTGTTCGATCCCGAGGCCCTGCTCCGGATGCTCGACGAGATCGGCGATTGTCCGATCCCGATCATTGCCGGCGTTTGGCCGTTGGCCGGTTATCGGAATGCGGTCTTCATGCAGAACGAGGTTCCCGGCGTCGTCATTCCCGAAGCGACGATGAAACGGATGGAGGAAGCCGCGCACACGTCGCAGGAACACCAATGGAGCGTCGGTGTCGCAATCGCGAAAGAGTCGATCGCCGTCGTGCAAAACCGGGTCGCGGGTGTCCAGGTAAGCGCTCCGTTCGGGCGCATCGAAATCGCTCTCGACGTGTTGACATGAAATAACGTATACTGGAAACGCGATGAAAACGGACATTCGGCCAAGTCTGCCTGCCGCACTCACTTGCCAACAACTCTTGTTAATATAATCATTTACACGAATCGTTCGAGCGGCAGGCGGTTATGCGATGGCTTGTTCGCGGGGAAAAACACGCCGCATTATCATGCCGTTTACGGTATAACCGGAGTGTTTCCGGTGGCCGGGGGGCCGGCCACTGCGACGCACTTCGTCCCCGGCTTTCATTTTTGGGCGTTTTTCGTCCGTTTGCAGGAGGTTTTTTCGTGCGATTTCCCCTTGATCTTTCCTTGACGATGGGCCGGTACATTGCCGCGCGGCGGCTGGCCGGCGTGAAACGGTTCCCGCTCGTCCTGATGCTCGAACCGCTTCACGGGTGCAATTTACACTGTTCCGGTTGCGGCCGGATTCGTGAATACGCGGATACGGCGAACCAACGCATGTCGCTCGCGGAATGTGTCGCCGCCGTCGGGGAATGCGACGCGCCGACCGTCAGCATCTGCGGCGGTGAACCGCTGATCTATCCGGAGATCGTCGAGCTGGTCGACCAAGTTCTCGCGCGCGGAAAACACATTTACCTGTGCACGAACGGCCAGGTTCTCGCCGAGAAACTCCCGGCCTTCGTCGAATCGGCCTCCCGGAGCAAGGCCCGGCGGCGCCGAATGTTCCGCCGGCTCTATTGGAACGTCCATCTCGACGGCATGGAAGCGACGCACGACGCGATCGTCGAGAAGGGCGGCGCCTTTCAAAAAGCCGTCGCCGGGATCGAGGCCGCCAAGAAGGCCGGGTTTTACGTGTATACGAACACGACGCTTTTCCGCCAGACGCGCATCGAGGAATTGGTCGAACTCGGCGAACTGCTGACACGGCTCCGGGTCGACGGCATGATGATCGCCCCCGGTTACGGTTACGAGGCGGTACGCTGTGCCAATCAAGACACCGCCAATCAAGACGAAAAGAAAGTCGGTCACGAAAACGACGGGGAATCCTTCTTTTTGACCAACCGGGAAACGCATGAACGGTTTCGCGAAATCCGGTCCCGCATGAAGCGGTTCCGTGTGACGACGACGCCGGTTTACATGGATTTTCTCTGCGGCGAACGCGCGTTGTCGTGTGCCGCCTGGGCGAATCCGACGCGCAATATCCGGGGGTGGAAGGCTCCCTGTTATTTGATTACGGACAACCATTTCGCGACTTTCCGGGAACTGGTCGGGAAAACCGATTGGGACCGGCTCGGACCCGGCCGGGATGCCCGGTGCGAACACTGCCTGATGCATTGTGGCTTCGAGCCGGCGGCCGTACTGCACGGCGGGTCGCTTTTCAACCTGTTCCGGTTGGCCGCGTGGCAACTCGGGATGAACCGTTGATCCCGACCATCCCGGGCTGTTTTCCGGTCCCTGCGCGACGCATGTGCGTATTCCGGCCGTTGCGCCGCGTTTCGTTCCCGGCTCGTGAAGAACCGCTTGTTCTTGGCCGCGGCTTGCGATTTGATGATTCCGGTTTTGCGTGTTTTCGCCGTTCTAACGAATGACGAATTTCAGTTTCGCGATTTTTTCTTCAGGGACGAGCCGGGCAAGCGCCGCAAGGAGTTCGGACTCCCGGAAGGCGAGTTCCTGGGCAAAAGCGCCGTGGGGAACGACGATTTCCAGGCATCCCCGGCGTTTGGCGGCCGGCCGGGCGACGGCGGCAAGTTGTGGACCGATGGATTCGGCCCAGGCTTTTTCCAGGGTTTCGGACCCGATTTGGCGTTGAAAACCGTAACGTGCCATCAGGTGCGGCAAAATATCGCCGATCCGCGCAACATCCCCGATCCTTGCAATGCCCCGCGGTTTTACAACACTTTTCTTGGAAGCACTTTTCGTTGAAGAACCGTCTTTTGAAGAACGCGGTCCTTGAGACGTTCTCCCAGTCGCCCTGGAATCGGTCGGATCGGTTTTTTGGGGAATGCGCTTTGCCATTGATCCACTATACCGGGTTTCGGATAAAAAATCAAACCGGGACGGTCGCGGCTCCGATCTCACAATTGATACTGGAAACGCGATGAAAACGGACAGTTGGTCAAGTCCGCCTGTCGCACTCGCTCGCTTCTAACCTCTGTGTGTACAATGA
>DOMV01000354.1:5512-9503 GCA_003509805.1 Planctomycetaceae bacterium | reverse complement strand
GCCGACGCTCAAGGTGAAAGAACTGCCGAAACGACCGCGCATCAAGTTCGCCGACCGTCAGCGTAAAAGTTTTTGATATTTTTTGAAGCGATTTCTGGGTTTTTCTCGAAAAGCGCGCACATTAGCCGACTCCAGTTTGGAGATATCTTATAGAGGGCACTCACATGACCGAACCGACAAACCGTCAACTGGCCGAGGCGATCAACCGCAACGCCGATCTCTTGGAAAAGCATCTTGGTGAGGGCGTGTATGTCCATCGGCAACAAACGCCTTCGACAACGTGGAAAGTCACGCACAAGCTCGGATCGCTTCGACCTCTCATTGAAACCTATGATTCCGGCGGCAACTTGATCGGTCATGCCGTGAATCGTCAAACGCAAACGCTCGATTTTAGTGAAGTAACCTTCGCGATTCCCATGACGGGTTTCGCGATCATCCGTTTTTAACACTGGAGTACGAAAATGTCTGAAGTCAATGTCCCGCTCGATGAACTGCTTACAACGGACGGCATGGATTTTTCAAGGCGTGGGACGCCGCTTGCTCCCGTCGCCGACGAACATTACACGAACAAAAAATACGTCGACGAGGCCGTTTCGGAAATCGAGGCTCGTTCTCCCGCCGTGGTTCCGGTGACTTGCGACGGCGAAGCGACGACCTACACCGTAACGCACAACCTGAACACGACGAACATCGCGTCGATTCAGGTGTTCGACACCACCGGCGGCACGAAAAATCCCATCGGCCTCTCGTGGGAACCGACCGACGTTAACACGATCACACTCAAGCCCGACGTCCTCCTTCCCGAAACCATGACGCTCTTGGTCATTGTCACGGCATAATTTATGGATCATTATTCGCAACCCCATCTGAAAAAGGCCGCGACGGAACCGGAACATGTCATCCGTAAAGCCGAGTTCGACATTGCCGTCGAATCACTCGACGAACGAATCGTCGTGATCGAAAAAACGCTCGATGGTCGGCCAGTCGGTCCGTCGGTCGTCCCGGTGAAACCGCCGCTCGAAACCGTCGAAGCCAGCGACACGCTGGAGTCGCCCCGTCCGAATCCTGTTTCTGAAGCAATTTCCATGTCGGCAGCCGCGGCGGGAATCAAATTGTTCACGGTCTTGGGTTCCCTGAATTCTGAACAGATCGCAGCCGTCGATACCGCCGAAGCACCGCAAGCGTCTCCGCTCCTCGAATCGAGCGTCGCATCGGACGTTTTGGAATCAGTCATGCCGACAACGTACCGGTCTGAAATCGAACCGGAAAACGTCTCGTTGATGGAAAAAGTCCAATCGCCGCAACCCCCGAAAGAACGGATCATGGAAAACAGTCATATTCAAGGTGAAATCGAGGTCGTCGTCGAGGATAAAAACGGCGAAATCAAGTCGCGGCAGACGATCACGAATACAATCACGGACGGATTTCTCCGTTACGCATTTTACGACATGCTCAACGGCGGTACTCTATCGAGCGTTCTGCGGAGCAATACGCGAGCCGGGTACAATCTTCTTTCTCGCACCGTGCCCTCCTCCCTGGGCATCTACGCGTTGGATCGTAACATCGATATTCGTAACGATACATTTCTGCCGCCCTACTTGACCGGCGATCTCAATTCGCTCGATCCCGGTGTCGTCTTTTACAACGTCGGCGGCACGGCGACCGAGGATTCACAGGTCATGATTCCTGTCGATCAGCGTTGCTTTTTCGATCATACGAAACGGGAACTGGTCGTCGAATACGTGAAGAACACCGGGTTCGGCATCGTGAAATCGGTTTGCGTCGGGCGTTCGCATCTGCTCAAAAAGGAGATGTATTCCGTCACGCAAACCGAGACGGCGGTCTCGAACCAGTGGACGGCGACGGGAGTCAACTACCTCGTCGAACACCACGCGACCGCCGGAAGCTCGCTCTGAAAAGCGATGTCGACGACGGCCCAGTATCGGTTCAACTTCAAGAACCGGACGATGGATACGTTCAACGCTTCTCCTTTGTACAGTAATATCTCTGGTTCGGCTACCGTTGGCGGCATCATCGTCGGCGACCACCTGTTCAAGGCGGTCAAGCAGTCGGCGACCGGCTCGACTTACACGGTTCGTCTCAATTACGTTCTGAATTTCAGGACGTCGACGACCGCTGCGTACAAGGACATCGTTCTGACGACCCGCGCGGGGATGAGCGTCGCGACCGATACATTACCGGTTATGGTTTATCGCCCCGACACCGGCAACCTCGAAATTTTTATCGCAATTTCCAGCGGCAATCCAGACGGCGAGTACGGCTTCAGCATTCAGAAAGTGATCGTGAGCGGCCTCGACAACCCGGTGACGATGACCGTGGAAACGGTTGATCTCGGCTTGTTGCCCTACTGCGTTTCCAACTTCGGAACGACCGCCGCTCTGTATTTGACGGGTTATCACGACGGTACGCAGTATTATCTACCGTACACGTCCACCGTCGACGCGACCGGCAAAATCGATACCGTCGTCGAAAACGTCTTTCAAAACGGGATCGTCATTTCGAGCGATTTCAAAACGATCTCGCGTGTGTTCAATATGCGAAACTCGGCGGCGGGACCGAACCTGATCGTTCGGGCCGACACCGGTCTTTTGCAATGTCAGGTGAACGACGCGAAGATTCCGTACATCTTCATGTCACAGGTCGTCTCCGGTGCGAATCTGCCGCAAGCCTCCGCGAAGGAACTCGACGACGTTCTCAGAATTATTTACAAATATCGACTCACATGAGCGACGAATTTTTCAAACGCGATACCGACGTGGCCCGCATCGACCTCGACGGAACGGACGACGATAAGCCGCCCGACCCGCCCGGCAACGATTCCACTTCCTTGGATTTGAAGGATGCCATTTTAGAAAATGCCAAAGGCCCGAAGAAGGTCCAAGGCGATTCCGGGAGCGTCGAACAGCATTCGTTACANNCGGTTTTTGCAATCGAAAAAAGCGGCTCAGGGCAAAGGACTGCCCGTTCGCGTTTTCAAAATTTCCCCCGATGGGACAACATAATGTCGAAAAAATCGAAGAAGAAAAAGGACGCGAAGCCGGATTCGTCCAAAATGCTTCAAAACAAGCATCCGCCGCAGATGCTGCGACTCAAGTACGACGCCGCGCAGACGACGCCGGAGAACGCCCGGCACTGGGCGATGGCCGACGGACTCAGCGCCGACGCGTCCATGACGCCGGAGATTCGACGCACGCTGCGTAATCGTTCGCGATTGGAGGTCGCCAACAACGCCTATGCGCGCGGCATGGTCTTGACGCTCGCCGATGTTTGTATCGGGACCGGTCCCCGGCTCCAGATGCTGTCCGACGACGAGGAGTTCAACAGCCTCGTCGAGGAGGAGTTCATCGCCTGGTCGGAATCCGTCCGACTCGCGGAACGCTTGAAAACACTGCGCATGGCGAAGATCGCCGACGGGGAAGCCTTCGTCGCGATCCTCAAAAATCCCAAGGTCAAGCATCCGGTCGAGATCGATTTGCGCCCGATTGAATCGGACCGGATCACGTCCCCCTATCCAACGATCTCGAACGAGGTCGATGGAATTGAATACGACCACTTCGGGAATCCCGTCCGGTATCACGTCTCCTCGGAACATCCGGGCGACTCGTCCCTTTGGTACGGCACGTTCGAAACGATCCCGGCGGAGTTCATGATCCACTGGTATCGACCCGACCGGCCCGGCCAATCGCGAGGACTCCCCGAAATCATGCCCGCTCTGCCGCTATTTGCACAACTGCGACGGTACACGCTCGCCGTGCTTGCCGCAGCGGAAACNNACGGCGGCGGACTTCGCGGCGGTCATGTACACGGATGCGCCCGCCTCGGACAACAGCGAGGCTCCGACGCCGTACGATCTCGTTTCGCTCGAAAAGCGGATGCTGACCGTCATGCCGGACGGTTGGAAGATCGGCCAAATCCGGGCCGAGCAACCGACGACATCCTATTCCGAATTCAAACGGGAAATTTTGGGCGA
>DOMV01000354.1:0-5465 GCA_003509805.1 Planctomycetaceae bacterium | reverse complement strand
TTTTTCAAATCGATCAAGGTCGAACAGGCCTCCTGCGAACAGGTCGTCATGTTTCCCGTTTTCGCGGCCTGGTATCGCGAAGCCTTGCGGATCGGACTGTTCAGGCAACCGAGTAACGCCTTTCCGCTCCAGAAAAGACTCAACATTCAAAAGCGACCGTCCGTAGGACCGGGAGCCTACTGCGGTGCAACGGCAAGCTGCTGCTGGTTTTGGGACGGTCTTGAACACGTCGACCCCATGAAAGAAGCGAAGGCGGCGGCGACTCGGATCGATGCCAGGACATCCAATCTCGCCATCGAATGCGCCAAACAGGGACTCGATTGGGAAGACGTTTTGAACCAGGCCGCGAAGGAAGAAGAGCGGATGAGAGTACTGAAATTGACGAAACGAGAAGTCGATACGTCGATTCCGAAACCCAAACGAAGAAAGAAAGATGAAAAAAATTCTCAAACTGACTCGACTGATGCTGGAGCCGACGCCGGTCAAGCTCGTCGAGCTAAACGAAAACGAACTGAAGACGCTTGAAGCGTCCGGTGAACAGGTTTTACCGATCTTCACGCTCGTCGCTTACACCGGCGGCAAGGCCCAACCGAAAGACTTTCCCTGTCCGGTCGTGATCGACCTCTCCGGCCTCGATATTCCCGTCCAGAAAATCCCCGTTCGCTACGAACACAAGAGTTTTCAGGGTGTCGGGCATACCGAAAAGATTCGGATCGTCGGGATCGAGGTTCTCGCGGAAGGAAAAATCAGTCGCGACACCTCGTGGGCTCGCGATGTTGCTCAATCCGCGAAGAACGGTTTTCCCTGGCAGGCGAGCATGGGCGGTCCGATTTTTCAAACGGAATATGTGCCGTTCGGGCAAAAGGTCACGGTCAACGGCCAGGCCTTCGAAGGGGAGCTTTACGTCATCCGCAAGATGACGCTCAAGGAAATCAGCTTCGTCGACCTCGCTGCGGACGAAAATACCAGCGCGATCATCGAAGCCCAATACGACGAAAGGGACATTTTGGAGATGGACACGAAAACCGAAACGAAAACGAACGACGTGCCGGTGCAAATCAAAGCAATGGCGGTCGATACCGAGAAAATGATGCAGGACTTCAGTACGAAAATGCTGATCGACCAGCGTCGGATCGCTGCCATCGAGAAGATCGGCGGCGGTAAGTTCCCGGACCTCGAAGCGAAAGCCATTGAGGAAGGCTGGCCGGTCGAAAAATTCCACGGCGAGTTCCAGCACAAGACGATGCCGGACGCCTCGGCGGTTCCCGTGACGGGAAGTATGCAAAACATGGGCAACGGGCTGAAGCCCGTCGCACTCGAAGCTATCGCGCTCGCGACGAGCGGCAGTTCGATGTCTTTCCTCGAAGCGCAGTATGACGAAAAAACGCTCGAACAAGTCGATAAGTTTCGGGGCATCGGCGTTCAGGAATTCTGCGAACTCGCCAGCGGCGGCAAGTATCTTCCGAAGTTCCGACGTGACTCGCGCGGCTGGCTCGAAGCGGCGTTTTCCAGTGCGTCGCTGCCCGGCATCTTGTCGAACGTCGCCAACAAGGTGCTGCTCGAAGGTTTCTTGACGATGGACGATACTTGGCGCAAGATCGCCAAGATCGGAAGCTGCAACAATTTTCAAACCCATACCCGCTACCGGATGAACGGTGCGTTCAAGTTCGAGAAGGTCGGACCGGACGGCGAAATCAAGCACGGGCAACTCGGCGAGCAGCAGTTTTCGCAGCGGCTCGACACGCATGCGATCATGTTCGCGCTCACTCGTCAGATGATCATCGACGACGACCTCGGCGCCTTCACCGAAATCCCGCGAGGGATCGGCATCGGAGCGGGCGAAGCGATCAACGATGCCCTGTGGGGTTGTCTGCTCGCAAACGAAAAACAGAAGGATTTGAAGGAGTTCTTCAGCGTTGCGCACAACAATCTCTTTACGGGTGCCGATTGTGCGCTCAACATCGCGGGGCTCACGAAGGCCGAGTTGAAATTTTCGGAACAGGAACGCGCGCCCGGTCGGCCGCTCGGTATCCCGGCGAAAATCCTGCTCGTGCCGCCCGCTTTGAAAGTCGCTGCGGAAATGCTCATGAAGAGTCTGACCGTGAACGAGTCGACCGATCCCGGCAAACCGATGCCGGTCAACAATCCGCATGCCGGAAAGTACGAGCTTGTTTCCTCACCCTATCTGACGAGCAAGGCGTTCAAGGGTTTCAGCGCGGCGGCCTGGTATCTGTTCGCCGATCCGCTGCGGCTGGCCGCCTTGGAAGTCGCGTTTTTGAGCGGTCAGGATCGCCCGACCGTCGAACGGGCCGACGCCGATTTCAACATCCTCGGCGTCCTGTTCCGGGGTTTCATCGACTTCGGCGTCAAGGAGCAGGATCATCGCGGTGCTTTGAAAATGGAGCCGTAGGAAAAATTTGACAATGGACAATTGATAATTGACAACGGTAATATCGCTTTGCTTTCTTCTTCGTTGTCAATTGTCTATTGCCAACTGTCAATTCCACAACAATCTCTTTCAATAAAGGAACAAATATTTATGCAGGCACGATTCATTCACGATGGGAAGTCCGTCGATTTTTTTCCCGTAGCGGACATTGCGGCGGGAACCGTTATCGTCGAAGGGGACCTGGTCGGCGTGACGAAACTGGACATCNNGACATCCCAGCCGGTCGCCTCGGCGCGCTCGCCGTCGTCGGCGTCTTCGACGTCGCCAAAGGGAATGCCGCGATCACGCTCGGCGCGAAAATCTACTGGGACGCCACGGCGAAACAGGCGGTCACGACCGCGACCGGCAACACGCTGATCGGCATCGCCGTCCAGGAAGCGGGTGTCGACGACACCGTGGTTCGCGTGAGGATGGGATGAACATGCTTCAATCCGGTCTCGCATGGCTCGCGGCGAAGCAGAAAAAACACGCTTCCTCGCGGGTCGTTTATATCCGCGACGGAAAACGCTATTCCGTCGACGCGATTCTCGGAAGCACGAAATATGACATTGTCGATGAAACCGGTTTCAAGATCAGCGGCCATGCGATTGATTTTCTCATCCGGGCCGTCGATCTTCCACTCGTTCCCGAAAGCGGCGATCAAATCGTCGCCGACGGGATCGTTCACGAGGTCGCCGATCTGGGCGACGGTTTTTGGCGTTGGTGTGATCCGCACGGGATCACGCGGCGTATCCACACGAATCTTTTCAAGGACAAAAAATGAGCCTCGCCACCGACATTGCCGACGCCGTCGTTACGGAACTTGCCCATTACGCATTTTCGCAGGATTTCGAACCGAAAATGTTGGTGCTGCCTGATTTCTCCACGGAGGAATTGGAAACCTTGCGAGTTTCCGTGGTTCCCGGCGGCGTGGAGATCGACCAGGCAACGCGTTCGTCGTCGAAGTATACCGTTACGGTTTCCATCGGCGTCCAAAAACGGATCACCGGGACGCCGGAGGAAACCGTCGCGACAATGGGCGCTCTCGTTGACGAAATCGCCGACTTTTTGAAGTCGACGGATTTGTCGCAATTCCCGGCGGCACAATGGCACAGCCTCACCAACGAACCGATTTACGTGCCGGAGCATCTTTCGCAAAAACGCACGTTTACCAGCGTTCTGTCGCTGAAATACTTGCTTTTCGACTGAAACACAGCCGTTACGCAGAGGTTGGCGGTGACTGTTACCAGGGCTGAAACAGGTTGAATGGAACCGCCATTCTTTCACTTTCAAAACAACAATCGGAGTATTCCAAAATGTTTGAACGCTTGAAAAACGCGATTTCGACTTTGAGTTTTGCCTGGAAATATGGCGATTTGGTTCGGTCTGTCCTGACGGCATGGAGTTCATTTCCCGGTTGGGATAGTGAACTGCTTCGCGTCTGGATTCGTCCGCTGCTGCTCGACGTTTCCGTTCTGACCACGCTTACGAAAACGAAAATCGACGATATGATCGTCCTCGCCGCCGTGCGCATCGTCGACAATAACCGGGCCTGGGACGCGATGTTCGCACTCGCCATGCTCGTCCGCGACGGCGTCGGGCTCGAAGGCAATCTCATCCCGCAGGATTCTGCCGACAGCAATCTTTCCGTCGACGCCATCGCTCGCGAAGCCTGCCCGGATTGTCCCGCGACCGGCCTCGCCGCTATCGGGTTGATTCTCTATCTTCTGCAAAACCGGAGCCGCTAAACGACTATGAAAAAGCATTTACAAAACATTCTGTCGTTCGCCGTTTTCGCCGCCGTCATGGTGTTTTGCGGAATCGGTGTTCGAAGCACCTATGAAAACACGGTCAATCCTCCAACTCGGATTACCGTTACGACGACCGAAAAAGAGCCGTCGAAGGACACCGGTTGGCAACTCAAGGAGCCGTCGGAATCGGCAGAGTTCATCTCCGGCCCTCTTGCCGCGAACGTCGGGGAGCTCTGCGTGTTCCGTTTGAACGATCCGGGAACGAAGGCGGACTGGATTATCGTCCCGCCCGCAACCTGTTATATCGACTCTTCGGGTTCATCGCTTGCCTTCGCATCCAATGTTCCCTCCAAGTATAGCATCGTCGCTGCGATTGTCGAGGATGGTGTACCGAAAATCTTGATGCATGTTTGCGAATATGGTGTCTCACCGGAGCCGTCGCCGAATCCTTCACCAACGCCGACGCCAACGCCGAATCCTACGCCGACACCGCAGCCGGCCAATCTTGGGGAATGGATCAAACAAAGCATTCCTGACGCGGGACGTGGCCAGTGTGCGGCCCTGACGGCCTGTTATGAAGCCGCCGCCGACGGTATTGAAAAGGGATCGATCAAGACGCCGGAGGCTGCGTTTTCCGTGATCCGAACGGCAACTCAAACGAAGATCAAGCCGGATATTTGGGGGCCGTTTCTCGATCAGTTGTCCGGCAAGATCAATGAAAAACTCGATGGCAACACCGACGTCAAAAAACTCGGTACGATTTTTTCCGAAATCGCCAACGGTTTGAAGGCGGTATCGGATACCGGTGACGTCCCGGAAGATAAATCGCCGATCTCGGAAGCGTTGATACTTCCCCAAAACATTCCGGTGACGAATTACATTTCGCCGCCGAGTGTTTGCAGTGATCCCACCGGCAAAGCCTGTCAACCGCAACCCACGATTCAGTATAGGAGAGCGAAATGAAACGAAAATGGAGAATGAGCGAGTGGACGTTGCCGCAAATGAACCGCCGCGATTTCGAACCGGAGGTCGAGGACGGTTGTATTATCAACGGCTGCGTCCCGCAGGACGATTACGCCGAAGCGGTTTTCGAGGAACTTGAAGGCGAAGCGATCTCCTATGGCACGGTCTGGGACCAGGGCGATATGCCGATTTTGAAGCTGGACGACGCTTTTCGCAATTGGCGAAAAGAGCAAATCGATCAGTGCAAGGCGTTGGTTTCCGAACGGATTACCTGTCTTTTACCTTGGCAAGTGTTACGGAATTTGTCGGTCGACCAGCGAAAA
>DOMV01000412.1 GCA_003509805.1 Planctomycetaceae bacterium | reverse complement strand
CCAGGACGACATGCCGTCGATCAGTTCGCGACCGTCGGCCAACCGGATACGAACTCCCGACGCCGATTCGACAGGATAAACCGGCAGCGGATCGCGCATCGACGTGTAGGGATGCCACACATGCTTCCGGTCGTAATCCGCCAATTCCCGATCCGCCCGCTCCCCGAGGAACAGGGACCCGAGGGACGGTGACCCGAGAGACGGGGCCACGAGGGCTTCTCGCTCCGTCCGTAAGCGCGGTTGTGGGGGATCGGAAACGATTTTCGCGAAAAAACGGGTTCCGGCGAACAACGGCGTGAAGTCGATATCGACCGACCGGCCGCCGTCGACGGTCGGCAGTTCGATGGACGGCAATTCTACGATCGCATCTGGCCGGCCGTATCGGTCGACCGCATCGCGAAACAAATCGAACGAGTCGCGATGGATTGTTTCTTCGCCGGGATGATCGGCCGGCGGATAACGGTTATAGACGACGCCCGCAAGCGGAATGCCACGATTTGCGGCGACTTCCAGCGTCAGGAGCGTGTGATTGATGCTGCCGAGTTTTCCCGACGTGACCAGCACGAGCGGATAGTGTCGTTCACGGAGATAATCGGCGATAAGATAGTTCCGCCGCAACGGGACGCAAAGCCCTCCGGCCCCTTCGATGAGAACGACCTCGAAACGTTCACGCAAACGGCGGGTCGCGGCGTCGATGCCGTCGAGATCGACGACCCGGTTTTCCTGCGCGGCTGCCAAATGCGGGGAAGCGGGCAGCTCGAACACTTGCGGGCACGTCGTACCGTCGCGATCCTCCGGAAAGGGGGGAATGCCCATCAAATACCGGTGCAACAGGATATCTTCCGCGAGTACGGAACCGGTCTGCACCAGTTTCTGGGTGATGACATTGTTTCCCCGGAGCCGGAAAAAACGGCCGAGCAACCCCGTCACGAAGGATTTACCGACACCGGTATCGATGCCGCCGACAAAAAAAACACTCATTCCCGTCGTCTCGGCCGGATTTTGGCGGCAATGCCGCGGCCTATTGGAAAATCACGACCATTCGGCAATCACCTCGGCCGTGTAAAGCGGACCGCCGAGAATCCTCGCAACATTATTTTCGACATATTCCTGGCATTCCCGGCTCCCGGAAGCGCAGGCGTCCAACACGATTCGCGTATTCATTCCCCGGTCGTACGCCGAAAATGCGGTCGCCTGGACGCAAACATTGGTCAAAAGCCCGCAAACGAGGAGATCGCGATAGTCGCCCGTTTTGAGCACATGATTCAACTCCGTGTTCCCGAAGGCGCTCAATCCGCGTTTGCCGCTCAAGACGACTTCCCTGCCGCGCGGCGCAAGTTCCTCGATAATCGCGGCTCCCCAGGTATTCGGCTGAAACGCCCCGTTCTGCCGGATCGTCTCAAGCAACCCGACCGACCGCGTTTTTTTACACCAATCCGCATCGTAAACGAACGGGCAGTGGATCACGCCCGCCCCGCTCCGCCTTGCGGCTTCAAGCAGGTCGCGGGCGTGAACGACGGTTTCAAGCCGCTCCAGTTCCGGCCCGGCGAGTTCGTGAAACACGCCCCTGGTCGTGCAAAAATCGTTTTGAAACTCGATAAAAAGAACGGCTGTTTCTTTCGGGTCCATGAATTTTGAAAAAGGGAGAAACGTGCTTTATGTCGAAGCCGATTGATTTTCCCGGTCAATTTGACTGTTTCTACCGTTGTACCGTAAACGGCATAAAATCGTCCAAAATAAAAGGAAACTACCTCTTTACTCCCCGATGAAATATTGCAACTGATGTATTCAGTTCATTCGTGCCAGTTCGGGAGGCAAGACGATGGCTGTCCCGGGGGGCGTTCGGCACATCCGATTTCGTCCGAACGATGATTACTGACCCTCGCGGAATATTCATGATTCGCGGCTGTTACTGATTTCGCTTCGCATGTCTGCAAACAGTTCTCTGACGACCTCGATATCGTAGGCCGCAACAAGCCGCAACGGAAATCCGTCTTGGCTTTTAGGCGACTCGGACTTGCGAGTCCGGCCTAAAAGAATATCGGGCGCCTTTGTCATGGTACGAAGTGTTTGGTCTTTTTTGTTTTTTCGGCGTTTGTTTTTTTTCGACACTTTTAAGCTCCCCATATCTTCATGCGGGCTGTTTTAGGATTTCCTGATAAAGGCATCCGAGCACGTCTGCTATTGCCGATACGATTTCACCGTGGCGTTCGGTAAATGGACACTTTGATTTTTTGAGCGGCGACGTCACATAAAGTATGCCAATCATCACCGGTTTACCGGATTCACGGCAATTGATGGGACAAGCCAGCAAGGATTGAATACTGGTATCATCATCGCAGCAACAACCGCTTTTGGAATCCTTCAATCGTTGCCATACTCCATCGTCGACGAGATCATCGGCCTTTATGTCCCTGGCTAAAAACACACGATTTTCGTTTGCTTTGATTTTTGCAAGCATCGCCTTCGCAAGCCCTTGCCGCTTCGAAAGTCGCTGTGAAATGGAGTTCCGCGATCCGGAGACCCAGTACGAACGTCCATACGTAACATACGCTCCATTATACAAACTGTCCGCCACCCGGATGCAGCACCCGATCTCATCTTTACCGTTTTTTCCAAGTAGCGACGCGAAAAATCTTTCTATTTCATCACTCGCTTCAATCGAAAAACGGCCCAGTATGCGAAGTCGCGTACTCTCGGTTTCCATTGTCTGACAATACTCGTTCCTGATGATATGGAGCAATCGATGCAGTTTGGAGTGGAAATCATGTTTCTTCTTCCCGACAGCGACAAGCGTTGTGACGAGAAATACCAAAGGTATCGAACTTGCGGACACCGAAGCGAGCAAAAATTTGGCAAAAGTCGGCGCAGGGATAATATCGTCAGTCCATCCGAAATTCGGGAATTCGTAATGTATTGCCGAGAGCGCCAGAAAAATCGTGACACTCAACACCCCCCATAAAACCCCCGAATCCCACAAACGTGCCAATGCATACCGGTACAGAGACGATACGCCACCTGGCTTCTGTGTAGGGTTATCGGCCATCACCTGCACCCATTGGTAGGACTTTTTATAAAAGAACACAGGGGACGGTTTTCGTGCTTGGGGTGTACTGGGAGGGAAATAACGAATCTCGACTTCCATTGTACACCTCCGCTCGGCGATTGGAAAGATATCCCGATTCTTTCCTGACGGACGCCCCACGCCTCCAATCGTCTTCATCGAAGCTGTCGTTTTTCGCAGGTTGACCGGTCCGTCGAGACATGGCATAACCTGGGCTGAACATCTTCCGTTCACATTTTAGTCTCTTGCATGCTCGATTCAAGGCAAAAACTGGGCCACCGGACATTACGAAATCGATCACACGATGTCAACCCCCGTTTTTCATTGGTTCAGCAACAGGAGGCTCCGACGGGATCCAGAGGGGTTCCCAAATACCGACTTTGTGCAATTTCAAGCGTGTCCGGTACAGGACGCCTATTTCATGATACAACTGACGCCGCCGGCAGCCGGCATGTAGGCGTTGAGCACATAGTCGGCAACCATCCGATGGGCACTGAACCGCCAGGCCAGCGTGCTGATCGAATTCTGCATCCGCCGGATCCATTTGACGGGAAGCCCATGCTCGTCCGTGTCGTAATAGAGCGGAATGACCTGGTTTTCGATCAGGTCGAACAGGCTTTCGCCGTCGCGGGCATCGGTGATCGGATCATCGACGTGCTGTGTTCCGTTGCCGATCGCGAAACCGTTGGTCCCGTCATACGCTTCGGCCCACCAACCGTCGAGAATCGACAGGTTCAACGCACCGTTGAGCACGGCCTTCATCCCGGACGTCCCCGACGCTTCGAGCGGGCGACGCGGGTTGTTGAGCCAGACGTCGACGCCCTGGACCATGTGGCGGCAAACGTTGATATCGTAGTCCTCGATGAACGCGAACCGGTTCGCGAACCGGGGATCGTTCCGGAGGTTGGCGATCGTTTGGATGAATTCCTTGCCCGGGTTGTCGGCCGGGTGGGCTTTTCCGGCAAAAATAAACTGGACAGGCCGTTCCGGATCGTTGCACAGGCGGGCGAGGCGATCCAAATCGCTCAAAATCAACGTCGCCCGTTTGTAGGTCGCGAAACGCCGTCCGAAACCGATCGTCAACACTTGGGGGTCCAGCACGGTCCGGGCACGGTCGATGATTTCGTCCGGTTCCCCGCGGCGGCGGCATTGACGGCTGATCCGACGTCGCACGAAGGCGACCAACAGGTTTTTCAAGGCGTTATGCGTTTCCCAAACTTCGCCCGGATCAATTCGCGTAACACCTTCCCAGACAGTCGGATCGATCGATTCCTGCGACCAGTCGCGCTGGAGGTGCCGTTCGAACAAGGTGGTCATTTGCCAGGACATCCAACTCGGAATGTGGACTCCGTTCGTAATGTGGCCGATCGGGACTTCTTCCTCTGACCGGTCGGGCCATAGGCAATGCCACATTTTTCGCGACACGTATCCGTGAAGCGAAGCGACCGCGTTGGCGTAACGGGAAAGTTTCAGACCGAGAACGGTCATGCAGAACGGCTCGTTCATGTTGCCGGTATCGACCCGGCCGAGCGACATGAGGTGTTCATGGGAAATGCCGAGTTGGTCCCGCAACGGTCCCAAATGCTCCTCGATAAGACTGCCGTCGAACCGGTCGTGGCCTGCCGGGACGGGCGTGTGTGTCGTAAACACCGTGTGTTGAGCGACTTCGACACAGGCATCCTGGAAAGTTTTACCGTCGTCCCGCATCATTTGGCGAACCGCTTCGAGCGTGGCAAAGGAGTTATGACCTTCATTGAGATGGAAAACCCCCGGCGTGATCCCGAGCGCCCTGAGGGCGCGAACACCGCCGATCCCGCTCACGATCTCCTGCCGAATCCGGGTCCGATTGTTTCCACCGTACAACCGGGCCGTCAATTCGCGGTCTTCCGGCAGATTGGCTTCAAGATCCGTGTCGAGCAGGTAAAGATCGACGCGCCCCACCTTCATTTTGCGGACATTGGCATAAATGATTCCCG
Source organism: Planctomycetaceae bacterium (assembly GCA_003509805.1). Classification (GTDB taxonomy): domain Bacteria; phylum Planctomycetota; class Planctomycetia; order Pirellulales; family Thermoguttaceae; genus UBA8133. The sequence goes on along the minus strand of DOMV01000412.1, from coordinate 694 downwards.
TCCGTGTTTCGATGGAGACGGTGATCTTGTTGCCATGCTGGTCGACCGCCGGTTCAAGCGGAAGGTATTCGACCATGGTGTCGAGATACTCCTCCTGTTGCCAGCCGTTGGTGTTCAAATGCTGCTTGAAATAGCCTTGGTCGTAGAAAAGACCGACGGCGACCAACGGAACGGCAAGGCCGCTGGCACTCTTGATATGGTCGCCCGAAAGGACGCCGAGACCGCCCGAGTAAATCGGCACCGATTCGTGAACCCCGAATTCAAGGGAAAAATAGGCGACCGGTTTGGCCCCGAGAACGCCGACGTGCCGCTTGGCCCAAGCGGTCCGGTTGTTCATGTATTCCTGCATCCGGCGATACGCCTGATCGATCCGGGTGTAGAGGACGAGTTCGGCGGCGCGGAGTTCGAGGCGTTCGGGCGTAAACTCGCGCAGCAGGGCGATCGGATTATGACCGAGCTGGCGCCAACGGATCGGGTCAAGCGAACGGAACATGTTGATGACTTCCGGATGCCAACTCCACCAAAGGTTGTTGGCAAGCGCCGTACATTTATCGTAAAGCCCTTGGGGGGTGATCCCGACGTTCTGTTTGATCTTCATGGCGGTTTGTTCAGGTGTGGGCATAAGATATCCTGTTGACGTCCTGTTGATATGCTGAAAGCGGTTGACCGGAAAACCCGGATGACTGCAATACGG
>DOMV01000261.1:2013-2602 GCA_003509805.1 Planctomycetaceae bacterium | reverse complement strand
CCGGAGATCGGGCATATCATGCTTTCACTGGACCTCGTACTGCCGTAACGAAAATGACACACGACGTTTTTTTACCGAACACGCCGGTCGGCGTCGCCGCATCCCTTTTGGCCGGTCGGGCCGTCACGAACGGGGAACCGGTCGATGCCGCCGTGGCGAACCGGCTGCCGCAAACGAATTCGTTCAATACGGCGTACCTGCATGAACTGCTCAAGCAATTGCGTAACAGTTCGGGCGAGTTTCTTCGTGAGGTACCGGTCGCCGATGATGTTTTGGCGGGCGATTTCGTCTATTACGAGGTCGCGAACCGGCGTTTCGAGAAAGGACTCGCACGCTACCACTTGGTTGGCGACCGATATGTTGAAACGGAATCCGCATCGGTATGGGGTGTCGTCACGCAGGTCGAACACGGCCGGGCGGTCCTTTGTACGAGCGGTTTGTGCGAATTCGAGACGGAAATCGACTCCTACCGGGACCACCCGGAACCGGGCATGAGATACCTGAGTACAAAGGTTCCGGGCGAGCCGACGCCCCAGCGACGTTGGCCCGAAAAATGCCTCGGCTACCTGGTCGGTGTGAAGCCGGGCGG
>DOMV01000261.1:0-1996 GCA_003509805.1 Planctomycetaceae bacterium | reverse complement strand
AGTTTTGAACTGCACAACGTCCCGGCCGGAACTTGCAGCGCACTCCGTCCCCAAATCATGGACTCCGTTCGCACGGACAAGCCCGGCTGGATTCCGGCCGGGCACGGTCTTTTCGCCGGGTCGGCACCGGAGGGGGCGGTGTACGGGTACAACCCGGCGTTCCTGAAACCGGGAGTGCTCCGATTCGCGGCCGGGTCCGTCCTGCGCTGGCAGTGCTGCGGCTCGGAATCGGATGATCCGCTGTTGGCCGATGTCCCGCCCGAACTGTACCGGATCACGGGCACGACGATCTGGTGGATGACGGCCTTGCCTGCTCTATTGCCTTGGAATACGCAGACCGATTACGTGGACGGTGAGGCAACCGAAAAACCGGATTCGCCCTACGCCCAGCGGATGTGGCTCGACTACCTCGATTCCGGCTACGGCTTGACGGATGCACTCGTAACCTCGCTCCGCACGGTCGAAGGGAGCGGTCTCAAGGTGGTCCGGCATCCTTCGGGCGGCGCGGCGGAGACGGGCGATCTTGCACTTGATTTCGATTGGGTCTTTCGTCGCTTAGCAGATGACGACCGGACCGGCCTGGCCGTGAAAAAGATCGACCGGCACGACCTGACCTTCGGCCCCGTCGTATCGGGCCTCAAGATCGATTCGAGCCGCTGGCGAATCATCCAATCGGACCGGACGCTTGACGGCTACCATTTCGGTTCCGTCGTTTTGGGCGACCCGACCGGCGCGATCGGGCGCGAGCTTCCGTTCGAGGCGGTCCATCTGGACGGCGTCGAGGAAGCGGTCCAGCGGGAAGCGATCGGTTTGGCGTTCCCGGCCTCGCGGGCCTCCTCGTTTCTGGCCCGGATCGCCGTACCGCTGGATTCCGAATTCGACCGGTTCGACCTGTCCCTGTTCTTCGGGATTCTCGTCACGCGATCCGGGAATGTCGCCGCCGACTTGTTGAAATTGAGTTATCGGATCATCGAACAGCCGGGCACGGTCAACACGATCACGCAGGCCTTTCCGCAAAACACGCTGGAGCAAATCCCCTGCGATTTTTCCATTCAAAACAGCCAGTATTCCAGCGGTTATTACACGGCCGAAAGCGGCAAAATCCGGGTCAAACCGGGCGACCTGCTCCTGCTGAAAGTCGAGCGGACAGCGCCCGACAATTTCGGCGACCGCATCATNNATCATTTTGCTCCGAAAGTCTGCTGTATTGCATTACGTTTGATTTCCGCCATTTTCCCCGGCCCCTCCGGCCCCCCGACTCCCGCCTCACTTCATGCAAGACCCACGAAATCTTTCCTGGAACCAGTTCAACCAGGCGCGACGCTTTCCGCTTTTGTTCGGCTGCAACCCGGTCTCTCGGGACGGTCATTTTATGATCCCCGACGATCTCCTGGTCGGCCTGTACCTTTCCTACGGACTCGGTCACGGCCTAGACGATCCGGGCGGCTTCTATCTCGGCAGCCTCCTCTACTGGCGTACGGGCCTATCGCTCGCGATTCATTACTGCGGGCCGGGCGACGAAGCGGGCGCAACAATTGCCGAGACGACCATCGATCTCACTTCGGAACGCAGGACGGCATCCCTGCTCGGCCTGAATCGCCGCTTCTTTTACGGGCATGTCGTGTTCGGCACGTTCAGCGGTTTGGAAAAACAACCGGCCGGCCAGTGGCTTTTCCAGCCCGATGCCGCGCCGATCGATCCCTTTTGCATTCGACCGACCGTATCGGAAATTTCCGCCCTGTACGTTCAAAACGCAGGTAAGACGCTCGGCCCGTTTTACGGCGACATCACGCTGGCGGCGGGCGAGCGGATCACGCTGTCGGTCCGCTCGGCGGACGGTCTCTTACAATGCCTCGAAGACCCGCCGTCCGAAACGGGAACGGAGGTCGTGATCCATGCCGATGCGGACGGCGGAAACGGCGGCGCTTCCGGGTCGCCGGTCGAAACGATCAACGGCGTGGAACCGGACGAAAACGGGAATGTGACGATTTTAGGC
>DOMV01000167.1 GCA_003509805.1 Planctomycetaceae bacterium | reverse complement strand
CTACGGAATGGATAAACGCTGAAAGCATATAAGCGTGAAGTCGGCTCCAAGATAAGGTTTCGTTGCACTTCGGTGCGAAAGTCCCCTGGAAGACGACCAGGTTGATAGGTCGGATGTGTAAGCCCTGTAAGGGGTTCAGCTAACCGATACTAAAGGACGAATGCTTGATCACATATATCTGCCACTCCCGTGGCGATATGCGTATCTCTTAAGAAATGTTGTCACTCTTGCGTCGCCGTTGTAATACGAGACGGTCCGGTTGAATAAGCCGGATCGCCTCCTTTTCCGGTGATTATATCCGAAAGGTCACACCTGTTCCCATCCCGAATACAGAAGTTAAGCTTTCGGAGCCGATGATAGTAGTTCCACTGCGAAAGTAGGTGTCGCCGGTTTTTTTTCATGAAGGCGTCCAATATGTAAATGTTGGGCGTCTTTTTTTATTTCCTTATCACGATCGTAAGAAGAAAGGCGTTGTCTTTTGGAAGCGGAATGGGTGGATTATTTGCGCAAAACGTTGCCTCCGCCCCCGCCGTCGGTTCTTTTGGCTCTGGGAGACGACGCAGCCGTTTTGGCTCCAAGTGCTTTTGGAACTGTCGTTACGGTCGATCTGCTGACTGAGGGCGTTGATTTTCTCCTTGATGAACACGATCCTTCGCTCATCGGGCGAAAAGCGTTGGCTGTCAATTTAAGTGATTTGGCGGCTATGGGTGCGATGCCGACGGCAGTTGTCGTGGCCGTCGCCTTGCCGAGGTCGGGGCCTTACCCGCCTGCTGTGCTGGCCAAGCTGCTTTATGAGGGAATGCAGCCTCTCCTGGATCGCTATTCTTTGTCCTTGATCGGCGGAGACACGAATACCTGGGATGGCGGGCTGGTGGTCTCGGTCACGGCATTGGGCATGACGACAAAAAACGGTGTTTTGACGAGAGCGGGTGCCAGGGCGGGCGATCGTATTCTCATAACCGGGCCGCTCGGCGGCTCCCGACTGGAGCGGCAATTCACGTTTGAGCCGCGCATTCGTGAAATTTTATTGCTGCATGAGCATTACGAGTGCCATGCGGCGATCGATATCAGCGATTCTTTTTCTTTGGATCTCTATCGGCTCTGCCGGGAAAGTTCGCTCGGCGCGGAAGTCGTTTTTTCCCGCATCCCAATACACCCGGATGCTTTTCGATGGGCAAAAACGTGCGGCGAAACGTGCGGCGAAACCTTGTCCGCGGTGGAACACGCCTTGAGCGACGGCGAGGATTTCGAATTGATTCTGGCCGTTTCTCCGGACTCGGCGACACAAATCCTGCGTGAACAGCCGCTTTTCGCCGCGTTCGATTGCCTTCTTTACGATGTCGGTTCTTTTCTTGAGGAGCCCGGCTTATGGATGATGGATGAGGACGGGAACCGGCACGTATTGCACCCGCGCGGATATACGCATTAGCGAGCCGAGCCGGACTTGCCGGCCGGTTTTTGGCGGCCGGTTTTTGGCGACTGGATTTTTGACGTTGACAAAAAAAGCCGGTTGCGGTATTCTCCCGCGGTGTTCTTCCCGGACAGGTGTTCCGCCGCGCATGGTCGTCACTCGGTTTATGGCGCTCCGTATCAACAAGAGCCAAGGTGCTCCCGGCTTCCGGGGCACGGCGATGAAAAGCCTCGTTGGCCGTACAGGTTGACTCCGAAGCCCGGGCGCGTATTTTTTCGCGGAGAGCGGGAATGTTGGCGGAATGTCGTTTTTCGAGCAAGCGGACATGCATATCATTCTTTTTGAAGACGGGGCGGTTTCACGATTGTTTCCGACGACGATCGGCAGGCCGGCATTCGCGCTCAATGTGGGAACGTATCGATTGATCGACTTGGTGTCCTGCTTGGGCGGCTCTATTGAAATCATTATCCGGCCTTATCTTTCGGCGATGGTGACGACCGATTTTCCCGATCTGTGGCATTCGGGGCAAGGAGAGCGGAGCAATCCGATATTACTGCTGAATGCCCGGGCCGTCCCGGATGCGGCATTGATCCGGCAACTTCGGCAGTTGATCGAACAAGGCCGAAGCGGCGTGGCGCGGACGAACGGCCGCTTCGACCGTGATTGTATCGCCGCCGCCCTGTTTTTCAGGGACAACCCGTTTCCGGGCTCCTTCGTCGGTTCTTCCCAGCTTCTTGGAATCGTGGAAGACCTCAATTTGCCGTCCTTGGGGATATCGATTCCGTTATTGGAATATCCGCATGACCTGATTCGCCACCAGTTTCTGACGATGAGGGAAAATCTGGCATTTCGACTGCAACGCGGTGAGTATCGCGAAGCCGATGAACTGGGGGCCGGCGTGTATTTGGCCAATGGTTGCCGACCGGGCTCCTATTGCGTCTTCGATGCCTCGAACGGTCCGATCGTGATCGAAAAGGGGGCGAATATCGGCCCTTACAGTTATTTCAAGGGACCGGTTTACATCGGGGCCAACGCGAAGATCATCGAACATTCGGCGATCAAAGGTTATGTCACCCTTGGTGCGGTGACGAAAGTCGGTGGCGAGGTGGAAGGTTCCATCATCGAATCCTACACGAACAAGCAGCACCACGGTTTTTTGGGGCACAGCTACCTCGGCAGTTGGGTCAACCTGGGGGCGGGAACCTGTAACAGCGATCTCCAAAGCACTTACGGTGAAGTCGTCATGGAATACGGCGGCCAAAAAGTCGAGACCGGCATGCAATTTGTCGGCTGTTTCATAGGCGATTACGCGAAAACGGCGATCAACACGAGTATTTTTACCGGTAAAACGATCGGCGCATGCAGCATGTCCTACGGTTTCGTGACGACGAATGTACCCAGTTTCGTGAATTATGCCCGATCGTTCGGCCAGGTTTCCGAAATGACCGTCGACGTCATGGTGCAGACCCAGGCACGGATGTTTGCCCGGCGTAGCGTCGTCCAGCGACAGTGCGACATCGATCTTTTGCGGGAAATCTACGAAATGACGAAACATGAGCGGCATCTTGCGAACGAACCGCTTTCTTTGTAGCGAGCGACGTGCCGCGTGCCGAATACCCTTCCGATCGGGACGTTTTTTTGGACAAATCAACTGCGCGACAACCGGTTCTCCTGATTGCGACACAGGTCTATGTTCCCGATCCCGCAGCCCTGGGGCAGCTTCTTCACGATCTTGCCCGGGAAATCGCGTCGCGGCATGTCGAGGTTCACGTCGTCGCTTCCGATCGGGGGTATGACGACCCTCGCCGGGTTTTCCCTAAAACGGAGAACCGGGACGGGGTTCACATCCGGCGAATCAAAATTTCTTCCTTCGGTAAACGAACCTTGTTCGCGAGGATTTTCGCCCAGTTTTTTTTTCTTGTTCAAGCCTTTTTTCTCGCCCTTTTCACGCGTAATCTTCGTGGTATCCTCGTCAGCACTTCGCCCCCGTTCGCATCGCTGTTCGCGATCGCCGTTTCGCTTTTCCGCCGGGTTCCGATCATTTATTGGGTGATGGATATCAACCCCGATCAAGCCGTTTCCCTCGGCCTGTTCCCGTCGAACTCGATCTTCGTACGGATGTTCGACCTGCTGAACCGCCGTATTCTCCGGCGCGCCCGGCTGGTCGTCACCCTCGACGACTTCATGCGGGAACGCCTTTTGGCCAAACTGCCGGAACGGGAACGGGATGCCGCCCGGTCGAAAATAAAGGTGATTCCTCCCTGGCCGCTTAATTCGCCGCCGAACGTGCCGCCGGAAACGGACGAGCCGGAATTTTCCGAACGTCATGCTTTCCGAGAAAAGCACGGCTGGTCGGAAAAATTCGTTCTCATGTACAGCGGCAATCATTCGTTGAGTCACCCGATCGCAACCGTGTTGGAAACGGCCCGGCGATTCGCGCCGACCCGACCGGAGATTCTTTTTGTGTTTGTCGGCGGCGGCAGCAGGAAACGCGAGGTCGAAGCGGCGATTCAAGCGCTTCGGGAAGAAGGTGGGACGGTCAATCTCGTTTCGCTTCCCTATCAGCCGTTCCGTGATCTTGACGCGCTGCTCGCGGCGGCCGATGTCCACCTGATTGCGATCGGCAACGCGTCGGTGGGAATCGTTCACCCAAGCAAAATCTATGGGGCGATGCTCGCCGGCAAGCCGATCCTGGTGCTTGGCCCCCGGGTGAATCACGCTTCGTTTTTATGGGATGCGACTTTGTCGGATGCGACCGATGATTGGACCGCATGCGGCCGGCAGGTCGAGCAAGGAGACACGGAAGGCATGGTCCGGGCCGTCGGGGAATTAGCCGATCTTTCGCCTCAACAGCGCCGGGAACTCGGCTCTCATGGCCGACGGCTCGTCCAACGGCATGTTTCAAGGGAAAAACAAGGCGTTTTCCTGGCGAAGACGATCGGCGAACTTCTCGCCCCAAAATGAAAGGCGGGAATACGTCCCATGAAAGCCCAGGATGCGGCGCCGTGACCGGAGAATTGCGCAAATTCCCTGTCGTTTCACACCGCTGTTACGTTCCCAGCGTTTCGACGTCGATATTGCCGTTCGTGTAGATATCGATTTCCGCGGCGATTCGAAGCGATTCGCGCACGATTTTTTCGGGTTCGAGCGAAGCGTGGGTCACCAGGGCCCTCGCGGCGGCCATGGCGTAATTTCCGCCGCTGCCGATCGCCAGAATCCCGTCGGAAGGCTGGATGACATCCCCGGTTCCGGAAAGGAGCAGCGTCGTATTGGCATCGACGACGATCATCATCGCCTCAAGGCGCCGCAAGGCCCGGTCGGTTCGCCAGTCTTTCGCCAATTCCGTCGCCGCCTTGAGCATATTGGCCGGGTAATCCTTCAGTTTCGATTCGAAGCGTTCCAGCAGGGCGAACGCGTCGGCCGTTGCCCCGGCGAATCCGATGATGACCTTGCCGTCGAGCACTTTGCGAATCTTGTGCGCATCGGCCTTCATGACGCTGTTTCCGAGCGTCACCTGTCCGTCTCCGCCGAGGGCGACCCGATTGCCGTCGCGTACCGTGAGAATTGTCGTCATATCCTGAATCCGGTTGAAGTGTCTTATGCCGTCGTGGCACGGGCATCTGCGATGCGCCGGCTAAACGAGTCGCCGAGAGTTATCGCGGATATTTGGCACGGAATTTCTTGCTCGCTTTTTGGAGCAGCGCACGTTCCTGCCGCGTCAGGCTCGCTTCGCCGCTTTTGGAAATTTTCTCAAGGATACGATCCACCTGGGCGGAAAGTTCCGCATCCTCCCCGGGATTATCGGACGGATGATCGGACTTTGCGTCTTCCGGCCGATAGAGAGCGATTTTCGGCCCTCGGGCGGCGAAGATCAATTTGCCGAGCCGGGTACATGGAAGGAATATCCGCCCGAAAAACAATCCGAAATTCCATCCCAGGCAATANNGGCAGGCGAAGGCCGCCCCGCCGAGGTGGGCGACATAGGCGATGCCGCCTGCGGAATACCCGGTAGCTCCCAAGGCGTCGGAAACGACGAATAAAACGCCGAGCATCCAGGCGGGAATCGGGATGACGAAGTAAAGCAGGAGCGTCCGGTGCGGAAAGAAGATCGCATAAAGGATCACGATCGCCGAAATCGCGCCGGAGGCCCCGAAAAGCTGAAATCGCTCGTGGACCAGGGCAAAATCGATCAGGGAATACGTCAGTCCGCTGAAAAGGACGGCGATGAGATAATAACGGAGATATTCCCAACGTCCGAGTCGGCGTTCGACATCGTATCCCAGGAAAAGCAGGGCGAGCATATTTCCGCCGATGTGCCAGATTCCCCCGGGATCGTGGGCGAATCCGTAAGTGAGGAATTGCCAATACAACTCCGGATGGAAGAGCGAAAAGTCGTACAGGCTCATCCATTTGCACAAAAGGTCGTTGCCGTCGAAAAACAGGGCGTTGACGAGAAAGACGGCGACGTTGATGCCGATCATCCAGGTCGTAATCATCCAAGTCGCAATCGACCGGGGGGCACCCGGGGCGCGATAAGAATAGCCGCCGTCGTCGTAATCCGATTCCCGATAATAGTCCCGATCGCGAAAGCCCATGATGTCAAACGAAGTTTTCTTGATTTTCAGGTTTCCGGGAACACCGTTCCCGGCTTGTCGCCGGATATTACGCTTTTTCCTGCAAATCCGGCGGCGCAAGCGCCAGTTGCCGGATGATCCACGTGATGCAAAGAACGCCGCCAACAAAGGTTATGAGGAACATGAGGACGGGCTCCCACTGGACGTTTTCCGTCAGGTCGGTCAGTCCGGCAACCGCGGTGAGTGTTTCATGCTGGCCCCATTGGCGTATGATTCCGAACACGGCAAGCAACGAGGTATAAATCAGGACGACCGCGGAAAGCATCCGGGCTCCGTAATCGCCCTTGATCCAAACGAAAAGCAGGAGTACAAACAAGACGACCGCGAGGAGCGGGACATATCCGAAACAAGGATAATCGCGGGCAAGGTCGTCCGACCAGGGAAAACCGTTTTTGATCGCTCCTTCGATCCCGGACAGCAGGGCGGCGGCCAAAAAAGTGAAGCATGTCGCAAAGCGGATGGCCCAGCGTCGGTAAGGTCTGTTTTCATCGCGTGTTCCTTCGGCCAAAACGCAGGCGTCGACCAGCGCCCAAAGTGCGACGGTGATGAGCGCCAAGGAAAACAGGGTCGCAAGCCGCCAGGGGAACGTCGGGTCCCGCATGTTGTTTCCCAAGCCGGTCACCGCTCCGGCGATCTGCGTTTTTTCGAATATCAGGGCCCAACGCTCCGGATGGGCGATCAACGTCAAACCGTTGCTCATCAGCAGGCCGATGAGGATGAAGCAGAGCGACGCGATCAACCCGAGGGGCAACACCGCGGCGGCACGTCCTTCTTTCGCGGCAAATGCCGTCAGGTAAACGGCATAGTACCCGACGAGCAGGAGCGGTATGATGATGATCCAATGCCAGGCGACCAGGATGGTGGCCGTATAAAACGGCTTCGGATAAATCGTCTGGAGAAAGAGCAGGGGAACGATTCCGAAATTAACTCCAAGCGCGACGAAAATCGGCAGTTGCCGAAGAACCTGGTTTCCAAACCGGCCGAGCGGCTTTTCCTGCGAACTACAGCAGGCGGCCGCGACGGCCAACGGCAGACCGACCGCCCAAAGGCCCATGGGAACGAGGTGCAGGACGAAACCGAGCACCTTCAGGAACATCATCAACCACAGGGGGGCCGGAATGCCGGTCAAGAAGTTTTCCATGAAATCAGCGTCTCGGGGGTAAAACGGTTGCAGAGGAAAGGAGCGGTTTTATACCGTAAACGGCCTATACCGAAGCCGGTTGAGTCGTCGGTAAACACAGCCCGTTTGAACCGCCTGTTTACCTTCGGCAGTGTCGTTTCCGGTGGGCAGGCTCCTTGAAAGTCGGCTTCGGGAAATTTCAACAAGCCTTCAGGATAACAATCCTCCCGCGCACCATCGCCTGCCGCTCGAACGATCCGTTTATGTCATTATGCAAACAGAAGTCAGGGGCGATTGATCGCGGCAGGCAGACTTGACCAAATGTTCGTTTTCNNTTTTCATCGCGTTTCCAGTATCTATCCGGCTTGTCCGATATGAATTGCCGAGCAGGTCAAATCTAATGCAGCCGCATACCCGGTTTGGCGCCTTCGTCGGGGCTGAGCAGGAAAATCTCGGGGCCGCCCGGCCCGGCGGCGACGACCATGCCTTCGCTGAGCCCGAATTTCATCCGGCGCGGTTGCAGGTTGGCGACGCATACGACGAGCCGGCCGAGCAGTTGCTGCGGATCGTAGGCCGCCTTGATGCCGGCGAACACGTTTTTGTATTGGCCGCCGCCGAGCGATAGTTTCAGGCGAAGCAGTTTCCGCGCTTCCGGAACCTCGCTTGCCTCGACGATTCGCGCAATCCGTAAATCGACCTTGGTGAAATCGTCGATCGTCACCCATTCCCCACTCATCGGTTCGGCTTCCAGCGGTTCCGGGCCGTCGTTAAAAGGATCGGACGCAGCCGTTGCCGCCGTTGCCGTTGCCGCAGCCGTAGTTGATGCCGCCGTTGCCGATGCTGCTGCTGATGATGATGATGTTGCCGCTGCTGATGATGCCGACGCCGGCGATCCGCCGGGCTCGTCGATTTGAACGGATTCGGCGACCATTTTCGCTATGCCTTCCTTTGAAACACGGGACATAAGATGCTTGTATTCGTTGACTTGCGTTCCGAGGAGCGGCGACCGGGCGTCGGCCCAGGAGGAAATCGTCGTATTCAAAAGCGACTCCGTCTGCCGGGCCAGGCNNCGAGGAAAACGACCATCTGGCGGAACAGGTTGATGCCGATCGTACACACATCCCGCAACCTGTCGGCCTGGTCGGGGTCCTTTTTCAGCGACCACGGGGCGTTGTCTTCAATAAACTTGTTTGCCCGGTCGCCGCACTCCATGATTAACCGCAGCGCTTTGGCGAACTCGCATTCTTCGTAAGCGGACGCGATTTCCTCTCCGAGGGCCGCCGCCTTGGCGAACAGGCCGCCGTCGTCCGGGTATTCCTGCGAAAGTCCCGTCCGGTGCGCGAATTTCGCGGTCCGGCTTGCCAGATTGACGAGGTTGCCGATCAGGTCGGCGTTGATCTTCGACTCGAATTCCGCGAAATTCAGGTCGATATCGTCGACCCGATTGGAAAGTTTGCTCGCGTAAAAATATCGGAGATGTTCGGGATCGAGATAGTTCAAATACGTGCGGGCCATGATGAAGGTTCCGCGACTTTTCGACATTTTTTCCCCGTCCACGGTCAGGAAGCCGTGAATGTGGACTTTTTTCGGCAGGGAAAATCCGGCCGTTTTGAGCATGGCCGGCCAAAAAAGGGTGTGAAAATACGCGATATCCTTGCCGATGAAATGATG
>DOMV01000401.1 GCA_003509805.1 Planctomycetaceae bacterium | reverse complement strand
CCGCGATTTCGCCGACGCGAAGGCGGGCGGCGTCGTCTCGTTGACCGTCGCGCAAGACGCGCTTGCGATGCAGGGAATCGACGTGCTCGGCTTGGACCCCCAGGACCGGAAATACATGGAAACGCTGCTGCGCGTTTTCGGCGGCGGACCGNNGCGCAGGATCGGAAATTTTTGGAAACGATATTGCGCGTTTTCGGCGGCGGACCGGCCGGAGTCGAGTCCGTCGCGCATACGATGAACGTCGCTCCCGACACCCTGATCGATGAAGTCGAACCGTTTCTACTCCGGAGCGCATTGCTCGTCCGCACGCCACGAGGGCGCCGCTTGACCGCCAAAGGATTCCTCCATCTCGGCGAAGACCCGGCCCGGTACGAACAGGACGGCTATTTGTTCTGACGTGATTATACCGTAAACGGGATCAAACCGATTGTTTCATCGACACATAACAGCCGGAAAGAAGGCTGACTCCGCCGTATTGACGGTTTTGATGCAAGCCGGGAGCGCAACAACGTGAGGCTACCGGGATTCCATCTCGACCTCCGGTCATTGCGCTGCGCTTCGTTCCCGGCTTTCATGCGTTCCTTTCCGGCTTTTATGGCGGATGATTGCATGCCGTTTGAAGCCTCTATCAGAAAACCAGCATTCGGAGGTCCGTCAATGCTCAAAACGCCCACGCTCGTTGCCGTTCTCACTACCGTTCTCATTGCCGCTCTTTCGCTCCCATGCGACTTCGGTGAAACAATGGCCACAAAAGCCCGGAGTCATACACAAACGAATACACGGAGTGCGGCGGACCCTGTTTTGCCCGGTTATTCGCGTCTTCTGGACAAGCTCAACGAAAATATCGCGAAAAACCCCGAGAATCCCGATGCTTATGTGGAACGGGCGCGGTTTCTGCTCAATCAGGAAAACGGCGCGGAATTCGCGCTGCCCGACTGCGAAAAACTGTGCGAGCTGGACCCGGAAAGCCAGGTTTTTCGTGCCCTGCTGGGCGAGGCGCAACTGAAATCCACGAAAATTCCCTTGGACCCGTATCCGCTGCATTTGGATAAGTTCTCGGAAGGGCAAGTCGCCCTTTTGGAGCAAGCGGCGGACACGCTGACGTTGTCCGTCGAAATGGATGCGAACACGGCGGAGGCGGGCACGTCGCTGTACCATCGGGGGCTTGCCCGGCTTTGGCTTCAACAGTACGAAAAAGCGGTTGACGATTTCACGGCGGCCCTGGCTCTGCACGCGAGTGTGCCGGTGCGGGATATTCCCGAGCTGGAAATCCTATCGTATCGTGCGATGGCCTACGTCGCTCTCACGCAGTGGGACAAGGCGCTGGCGGACCTTGCGGCATCGGAGCCGTTTTGGAGCGTGCCGGAAAACGTGACACCTTTCGATCTGGTGACCTGCCCCCTGTCGGGGAACGGTTCAAGGCTCGCCGCGGCCTTGGCGGAAACGGGCAATTTCGACAAGGCCGATGCCCGGTTTCGCGACATGTCCATGGGAATTTTCAACGGTGGAATTCGTGCGACGCACGATCAACGGCAATTGATGCCGTCCCGGATCGAATGCCAGTATTGGGCCGTTCAATGCTTCAGGAACGGCAAATTTGAAACGGGAATCGAACGCATGTTTTTCTCCAATCCGGGATATTTCCCGCGATTTTACGGCGATTTTTCCCTGATGGATTGGGAAGACGCGGTGGAACGTTGCACCAATGCTTTGCAAAGCGAAGAGGACAAGGAGCGGAAAGCCGCGATTTTGGCGGCACGCTATTTGTGCAAAATCGGTTTGGCGTACAAAAACCACCACAAGGACGGCGGCCCGCTTCGGCGTGGATTCACACCCGATACGGAAGAAGCCGATGCGGATTTGGCGGCGGCGATGAAACTCGCACCGAAAAGCAAGCACGTTTCGCTGGCCTTCATCTGGAGAACGAAAATTTCCCGTTTCGCCGACCCGCAATTCGAGAAGACCGCGCTCGAAGAAATTGTCCCGCGCATTTTTGAAGACGCCCCCGATTTTTGGCCCGTCTATTACGCTTTGCCCGGCGTGTTGCCCAAGGAACGTCACGAGGATATCGCAACGCAAATGGCGGAACTGGCCCCGGCAGAGCCGCTTGCATGGATGCACTTGCTGAACCGCGGTTTTTCCTCCAACGCGACCGGGCCGGAAATTGTCGCGATTTATCTCGATGCCGCCGAGGCGTGTCCGGAAAATGTCGTTTTTCTCAAGGAGATGGCTCACGCCTGTAAAAACCGCCTGGGGTATTACACGGGCAAGGAAAACGAAGCGGAATGCAAAGCCCTCGTTCGGAGAGCGGAGCAAATCGCTTCGCGCTGGATTGAAAAGCATCCCGATTCCGCGCTGGGGTATCGCGTTCGCGCTTCCATTCGATTACGGCACAAATGGGACGGAGCGGAAGCCGATTACAAAAAGGCGCTCGCACTTGATCCGCGTGAAACCGCACTTTTGAAGGAGTATGCCAAGGCGAAAATTGGCAGCAGGGCAAAAAACGCTCCGTTGGCGTTTGCCGTTGCGGATGAAGCCCTTGAGGCCGTCAAGGCTTATCCCATGCCGGAATCGCAACGAAATGAATATATCGCACGTATTCTCTGGGATGTCAAGGCTGACATTGCGAATCGGGGCACCAAGCAAGACCGCGTTGAGTACATGTCGCAAGCCATCGACCTCGATCCGTTGGGGTCACGCTTCACCCGCTATTTCGATCGGGCGAAAGAGTACGCCGAAATGGGGGAAGTCGGCAAGGCCGCCGATGATTTCGGCCGCGTCGAAACGGACGGCCCTTTCAGCATGGGTTTCGAGTATGTTTTTCGGTCGCAAATCAATTGCCTGCTCAAGGCCGGACGCGTCGAGGAGGCGCGCGAGGCGGTTGACGCCAAGCTGGAAAAACGGCCCCGGGATGAGAAATTTTTGCGGGAAATGCTGGGAAAGGTTGAAAACGCCGCGTCCCTGAATTGACGTGGCGATGACGCTTGAAGCCGGACACCATTTTCACGCTTGTTTTGATATGCTTATTCACGATCCCGCGGAACTTTATCGACATTTGGACGCCCTGAAACGGCAAGGGCACCGGATCGGCTTGGTCCCGACGATGGGCGCCCTGCATGAGGGCCATTTGAGCCTGGTCCGGGCGTCCCGGGAACGTTGCGAAACGACGGTCGTGTCGATTTTCGTGAACCCCGCCCAGTTCGCCCCGAACGAGGATTTCGCCGCCTATCCGAGAACGCTCGAATCGGATATCGCGCAGTTGGACGCGACGGGGGAGAACGTCGTTTTCGTCCCGAATGCCGAATCGGTTTACCCGGCCGGATACGATTCCCGGGTGCGCGTCGGCGGCGTGAGCAGGGAATTCGAAGGGGCATATCGCCCGGACCATTTCCAAGGCGTCGCGACAATCGTGCTGAAACTATTCAACATGACCGGGGCGGACGAAGCGTTTTTCGGCCAAAAGGATTTCCAGCAACTACGGCTGATCGAAAAAATGGTCGCCGACTTGAACGTCCCGATCCGGATCCGTTCCTGCCCGATCGTCCGCGAAGAGGACGGCTTGGCCATGAGCAGCCGGAACCGCTTCCTTTCGCCGGAGCACCGCCGCCAGGCTGCGGTGTTGTTTCGCGCGCTCGATTCGGCGGAGGACATGATTTGCGTCCGGAAAATCGCCGACGTCGACACGATCCGGCATGTGCTGCGGCAAACGATTTCCCAGGGGAGCGACGCCGTGATCGACTATGCGACCGTCGCCGATTACGGGACCGTTCGCGAACTGGATCGGATCGACCACGCCACCCGGGTGGTCGTTCTCCTCGCCGTCCGCTTCGGAAAGACCCGGCTGATCGACAACCGGATTCTTGAACCGTGAGCCTGTGGCGGGGTACTATTTCCAACCGTATTGGTTTCGGACGGCGATCATGGCGGCGAGGACGTCGTTCCAGGTTTGCGGGTCCGTCGCTACGGCATTCGGGGGCAGGCGGCCGTCCCAACAGATGTGGTTGAAACGTTTCGTCAGGCCGTCTTCATCCTTGAGCCAAAAACCGGCGTAGTACGGGATGTCCCATTTGTCGTTCGCGTCGTTCGTGTCGCGGCGGGCGACATGAAAATCGACCGTCCAATGACGCAATGCCCCGGCCATCCGTTTGTAAGCCGCATCGAATGCCGGGGTGTCCGTCCCATCGAAGTTTTCCGGCAACAACCGGTCTTCCGGGGCGTTGTACCCGAGCAGATAAAACACCGTCCGGGCCATATCGGCCTGGAAACCAAGTGTTTGCGGACGATCGACCAGTTCGAGGATTTGTCTCGCGCGTCTCCAGGAATGAACGCCGCCCCGGCAGACGTCCCCTTCACAAGCGAGCACTTCGTCGAAATCAGCCGCGATTTCACAGGCTTCGGTAAAAGTCGCGGCGATTTTTTTCTGATTCGCCTCCGGATCGTTCTTCCACTCTTCGACCGTGGCCGCGGTGTCGATGCGTATGCAGCCGTTGGGCCGGATTCCCTGATCTCGCATCGCCTTGGCGGCCGTGCAGGTTTTTTTGATCTGGTCGAGAAACCGTTTTCGCGCAGCCGTATCCCCCATCGCGCCGCCCCCCCCCGTTTCTTCCCGGAGCGGAGCGGCCACGGTCCCCACCTGGAGATTTTTCGCGGAACACTTCTCCGCAAGGCGTTTAGCCGCTTCTTCCGGATGGTCGATATCGAAATGCGGCAACGCGAGAAGCAAGTCGATCCCGTCGAATTTGACCCCGTCGATTTCCGCGGCCGCCGTCAGGTCAATCATCACGTCCAAGTCGATACCCTCGATACGGGAATCCGTTCCCGGATTTTCCTTGCCGACCATTCCGCCGACCACGCCGTCGGTCACTCCCGGCCAAGCGGCGCCGTACCGGGCGGCGTCGTACCAAGCGGCATTGTGCAATTTGGGGAAATTGTGATTCTTGGGTTTTACCGATCCTTTGGCGGCTTTTTTGGCCATGGATTGCTCCCTTCCGGATAAAAAGCTAAGGATATCGAAGTCGATTGAATCCACCACGCTGCATACGGGTACCGCTACGTTCAAATCCATTCACCTGCCAACGATTCTACAATTTCACCGGGGGCAATTCAACCCCCGATCATGGCCCGATCCAACCCCGATCATTGCCGTCAAGACATTGCCGTCAAGACGTTACGGTAAAGATACGGTAAAGATATTACCGTAAAAGCGTCGCACAAGACGTTTTATTTTTTCCGAACGTTCCCGTACCATTCGATTTGCATCCGCGGCGAAAAAGCGTATCCGTTTTGTTCGCAATACGGAACAATCCACGCTTGTTTTTCCCGAAGTTCTTCCGGTTGTATCCCTTGGGGCATCAGAAAAACATTCTCGCGCCGGATTTCGGGAATCAGCCCGAGGTACGATTCGATTTCCGCGAAATCGGCGGGACAATCGACGACGAATTTCAACTGATAATCGTACCGTTGGATCAGGAAGCGAACCGTTTCCGGCCGAAACCGGTTTGCCTCATGCCGCCTGCGAATCCGTTCGGAAACATTCCTGTCCGGAAACGCATTGGCGAGTTTCGGGCTGATCGACATCAGGTCGCAGCAGACATCCCGGTCAAGCGTCCCGGCCGTTTCGATCGTGATCGTTTTCCGCCTTTCCTTCAAAAGTCGGGCAAGAGGAACCAATTCCGCGTAAAGCATCGGCTCTCCGCCGGTAAGTACGACATGGGGACAGTCGAAAATCAAGGCCCTGCCGACAATCTCCTCCGGGTCCATTTCCGTTCCCGGCTCCCCGTTCCACCCGGCGTACGGGGTGTCGCAGAACCCGCAGGCGAGATTGCAGCCGGCGACCCGGACAAAAACGCTCGACATGCCCGTCCAACGTCCTTCTCCCTGCCGGGAATGGAAGATTTCAACGATCCGCATTTTTTCGGTATGGCACAGGTGGATTGCACGGGACGGGGTTGAAGCGGGATGAAGATCGGGTTATACTGAAACCGCGATGAAAACGGACATTTTGGTCAAGTCTGCCTGCCGCACCCACTCGCCCTCAACTTCGGTTATACCGAAGCCGGTTGAGTCGTGGGTAAACACAGCCCGCTCAAACCGCCTGTTCACCTTCGGCAGTGTCGTTTCCGGTGGGCAGGCTCCTTGAAAGTCGGCTTCGGGAAATTTCAATGGCTTTCAGTACAATAAGCACAACGCTAATCAGCACAACCGGCTTCGTTCAAACCATTCAGCAAACCCATGGTATCATGAGCGCGATCCCATTCCAAGGGGTTCCCGTCAACACGAAGCATGAACCGGATTACGCGGCGGCTTTGGCGTCGCTGAAGGGTACCGAACGCCGTTGACCGAACGCCGTTGACGCCCCGACCGGTTTCCTGGAATGGAATGACAATGATTTTTACGATTTTTCACGGGATTTTCGGGTTCCGGCCCGGGGATCGACAACCATCTTGGGAGTATGACACATGCAACGACGCGAAATGCTTTTGACGCCGTTCGGATTGTTGGCGGCCACGGCGATCGGTGAACAAACACTGGCTGCGCTTGTGGACGGCGATAAGGACAAAAAGGAATACCTGATTAAGGAATGCGGATTGACGTACGACCATCTCGGCATTCCGACGGACCAGGAGATGAAATGGGACACCTATCTCGACAATCTCAAAATCCACATCCAGGAATATGAAAACGATCCGTTCGGAATCGAGTGGATGAAATTCGAATCGGGCTGCCCGTTGCCGGAAATCATCCAAAAACGCCCTCACGTCGCCTTCGTCGTCAACGACATCGAAAAGGCGGCCAAGGGCTTCGAAATGCTTGTCCCGATTTCCGAACCGCGCCCCGGAATGAAGACCTGTTTCATCGTTCACAAGGGAATCGGCATCGAATTCGTCGTCCGCGCGAAATAATCGAAGCCGGTCGGGTCTTTCCGCCGTCTCTACCGGAAACGCGATAAAAACGGACATTTGGTCAAGTCCGCCTGCCGCATGCACTCGGCCCTGACTTCTGTTTGTACAAGGACATCAACGGATCGTTCGAGCGGCGGGCGATTGTTCGCGAAACAGGTTCAGGCCGTTTACGGTATATCATGCAAAACGAACGTGAACGCCAACTGGACACGGTGATCGAAATCGTCACGCCGGAGAATGTTTCCTTCTCCTACTTGCTGGCCGGACCGTTTCGGCGGATCGCCGCCTACCTGTACGATTGTCTGTTCAAGTGCGGGACCCTGTTCCTGTTGTGGGTCGTCCTGGGACTGCTGACCGCGTACTTTCGGGTCCATCCGGGCTTCCTGGTCGGGTTCATGCTGATCCTTACGTTCGTCCTCAGTTGGTTTTACGGCGCTTTTTTCGAATCGATCTGGAACGGGCGCACCCCGGGAAAATGGCTCTCCGGCTTGCGTGTGTTGACGATCGAAGGACAGCCCATCAACGCCTTCCAGGCTTTTTTACGCAACATACTGAGGTTGGCCGACCTGCAACCGTTCGGTTCCGGCCTCATCGGCCTGGCGACGACGTCGATGAACGATCGGTTCCAACGGCTCNNATCGCGGCCGGGACAATGGTCGTCGTCGAGGAGACCACCGTTTCGCGGCGGGATTTGGCGCAGTTCGACCACCCGGACATTCTCCAATTCGCCGACAGGATTCCGCCGACGTTTTACGTGAGTCCGTCGTTGACGAAAGCGCTCGCCCTCTATGTTCACCGTCGCAAACAACTTCCGCCCAGACGCCGCGAGGAAATCGCGATGCGGCTTGCGCTGCCGATGCTCGAACGTTGCGCCCTGCCGCTCCGGACGAACCCCGACCTGTTTCTCTGCGCCGTTTACCACGCGATTTTCGCCGCCTCGCTGGAAAACCCGATGGCCGACACGGACGGTATCGCTAATACCACCGGTGCCGGAAGGGAACGCCGCACGGCGGCCCGGGAACCGCGCGAGACGCGGTCGCCCACACTGCCGCCGATGTTTATCGAACGTTGAT
>DOMV01000045.1 GCA_003509805.1 Planctomycetaceae bacterium | reverse complement strand
CCTTCGACCAGTTGAACAAGTATTTCCAAATCTCCGAAATGATGACGATCGGGTCATGCTACTGGAACATCATTCACGGTCACAGTCCCGGAGAAGTCGGCCGGGACGCCGAAGGGTTGCAGATCGTACGGACGCTCGGGAGAAACCTTTCGTGGTTCCTCAAACTCCTTGAGCATGGAAAAGGGCACGTCGCCGTGCCGGAGCCCGAAGCGCCGGTCAGGACGAATTTCATCCGTTAGCGTCGCCGCGCGCCGGAGTCGGGCCCCCTGCGGTTTGTGAGAAAGGACTTTCGTCATGTCGCCAGTCGGTCCGGAAAAAAGGGAAATCACCCGTTTGAAGCAGGAAAACGCCGTTCTGCGGACGGAATTGGATTCCTTGCGTCGTTTGGCGGAACGCGCGGAGGTTGTCGCGCAGGACCTCCGTGACACGCAGCACAAACTGGATGCGAACATCGACATCTTCGGGCGCATCCATGAATATGCCTACCGCGCATGCACGACCCACGATCTCGCGAAATTGCTCGCGACGATCACGGAAGGGATCGTCAAGATTTTCCGTCTCGAAGCGGGAGCCCTGTTCGAGGTCGATCTCGCCGACCGGCGGTTGGTTTTGTTGAGCGGCGAGAATCTGGACACGAACGAAACGGCCTTCCTGCTCCCGGTCGTCGCGTGGAAAGAACGCGGAATCCACGGGGGCGTCTTGAAAAACTATGCTTTTTGCGAATCGCCCGTGGAAACCGAGCCGTGGCTGGAACTGGGGTTGCGCCGCGTTATTTTCATGCCGTTCTACGACAATGAAAACCGGATGAGCAGCCTGATGGTGGGGGGCGTTTCGGAAGCGAACGACGCCGTTTATGATTTTTCACCGAAGGAAATCCTTTCTCCGTTCATGTTGTATTGCCAGCAAATGAACGGCATCCTGGGGCTTTTCGACGCCGTCGAGAAGGCGAACCAGGCGGGGCAGGCCAAAAGCCGGTTCCTGGCCAANNCCGATGAACGCCGTCATCGGCATGGTGCAAATCGCGGAGCGCAGCACGGAACCGGGGGAAATCGAGCGTTGCATCCGGCAGATCGGCATTTCCTCGAAGCATTTACTCGGACTGCTCAACGACGTCCTCGACCTGTCCAAAATCGAGGAAGGAAAACTCAAGTTGGCCCACAACCCGTTTGATCTGCGCCAAGTGATCGAGTCCGTCGGCGCCGGTTTGGTGCAGATGGCCCGGAGTAAATCCCAGCAACTCGCGATCGAATTCCGCAACATCGACGGCACCCGCCTGCTCGGCGACGACATGCGGCTGTCCCAGGTACTCCTCAACCTGTTGGGAAACGCCTTGAAATTCACCCCGCGGCGCGGCCGGATACGATTGGACGTTTCGGAGTTTTCCCGTGATGCCGACCATGTTACGTTTCGGTTTTCCGTTTCAGACACGGGTATCGGCATCGCGCCGGAATTCATGGGCCGTCTTTTCAAACCTTTCGAGCAGGCCGACAACGGCATTTCCCGCAATTACGGGGGAACGGGGCTCGGCCTTGCCGTCAGTCGGCATCTCGTCGAACTGATGGAGGGGCACATTCACGCGGAAAGCGTCTTGGGACAAGGGACCTGTGTCCATTTCTCGATACGTTTCGAGATCGACAAATCGACCGCGGAGACGGGGAAGGGCGCGGCGGCGCCGGACAGTCCGCCGGATTTCGGCGGCCGTCGAATCCTGATCGTGGACGATGTAAAAATCAATCGCCTCGTCCTCGTTTCTTTCCTCAGAGGAACGAACACGCTCATCGACGAAACGGAAAACGGGGCCGAGGCGGTCGAAAAAATTCTCGCCTCTCCGCCCGGTTATTATTCGCTCGTGTTCATGGACGTCCAGATGCCCGTCATGGACGGTTGCACGGCAACGCGGACGATACGGTCTTCCAACCATCCCGATGCGAGGCGGTTGCCGATCATCGCCATGACCGCGAACGTGTTCAAGGAGGATGTCCAAGAGGTCCACGACGCCGGGATGAACGGGCATATCGGCAAACCGATTGATCTCCAGCTGGTGCTCGACACAATCCGGAAAACGATCCTCGCCTGATCCTCGCGACCGGCGATTATTCGGCGGGCGTTCCCGCGACCTTGGCGAGGAACGATTGGCCCAGCTCCTTGATGTGTCGGCCGATATCGTCGAAGTAATTGAAGTGCTCCATCTCCTCGTTGATAATCGTTTCGAAAAGTGTCGCACTGACGCCGTCCAGGTTTTCGCGGCAAATGATCATGAACCGGTTGTATGCGTCCATCGTGTCGTCCTCCTGGTTCGCATCGAAAGGAAAGACTTCGTCGACCGTTTGGCCCCGCATCACTTTACCGGCTATTTCGGTCGTCGGCTGGCCGTTGAGATCCGCGATGCGTTCGGCGAACATTTCCGCGTGGCGCATTTCGTCGATCGCGGCTTTCTTGACCCCGGCGGCCAATTGACCGTAATCCATATTGTCGAGGTTGTAATGTTGGTTCATGTATTGGTGGATCGCGTGGAGCTCCATCGACCGGGCGGTGTTGAGCACTTCGATAACTTTGACGCGACGCGCTTCTTTTTCATTTGTAGCGGGCATTGACAAGGGTCCTTTCAAAATAGGAGACAAACGGAAAACGGCGGAACGGACGCATCCGCGGCGTACCGGCTTCGGCAACCGACAACCAAAGGTAAATTCGGGAAAACAATCGTCTTTCCGCTCCTTCGCCGGGGTGGGTTGCGTAACCGTGCGGCATGACTAGAATTATAAAGGATGTTTTGTATAAAATCAAGCACGTACGGGACCTTGAGGGCGAATCGGAGCCATTTTTCGCAACGTTTTTTCGCGATGTAAATTTCGCAATGTAAATTTTGTGCTGTTTTTTCACGGACCGCGTTCTTTTTTCGAGGTGATCGGGTAATAGCGATTACTGATCCGGGAAAATATGTTGAACGTGGCGGCGACGAAGGAAACCTCGCCGTATTTTCGACCATGCGGCGAGCAGGCGAGGTGGCGGCAATCATCGGCCGGAACAAAGGCATGGTACGCCGTTTCCGAAACCTTGCGAACGGCTTCGACGTGCCCATTGCGTCGCAAAAATCAATTATTACCAGGACGCTTTTTTCATGGATATTCCAAAACAATACGAACCGGCGGATGCGCAGGAAAAATGGTCGCGTTTTTGGGACGAAAAAGGCTATTTCGCCGCAACGATCGACCCGGGGAAGAAGCCGTATACGATCGTGATCCCGCCTCCGAACGTGACGGGGCAGCTCCACATGGGACACATGCTCAACAACACGTTGCAGGATGTNNTCCCGCCTCCGAACGTCACGGGCGCGCTGCACCTGGGCCACGCGCTCAACAACACGCTTCAGGACATCATGATCCGGCATAAGCGGATGTCCGGGTTCGAGACGCTCTGGGTTCCCGGGGTCGATCACGCGGGAATCGCGACGCAGGCGGTGGTCGAAAAACGTCTGTTCGAGGAGGAAAAGAAGACCCGGCACGATATCGGGCGCGAAGCGCTCGTGCAACGGATTTGGGACTGGAAGGAACAATACCAGGCGAGGATTGTCGCGCAACTCAAAGAGATGGGCTGTTCCTGCGACTGGAATCGGACCCGGTTCAC
>DOMV01000396.1 GCA_003509805.1 Planctomycetaceae bacterium | reverse complement strand
ACCTTTCAAAACCGGAACTTGTTAGCGGCGTGTCCTATTCCCGCTCGTGAAACGCCGGGGGCTTGATTTTTTCCGGCTAACGGGGAGAATGGATCAAATGGCGAAGGATGAAGAAATAACGAAATGGGTCCTGGAACTCGGCCACGGCGACCAAGGCGCGGCAGAGCACCTGTGGAATGAATATTTCAACAAATTGGTCCGGTTGGCACGCCGCAAACTTGAAGGTGTTCCGTTGCGCGAGGTCGATGAAGAAGACGTCGCACTGAGCGCCATGCACAGCTTTTGCCGGGGACTTGCCGCCGACAAATTCCAGGCGTTGGAAAATCGAGTCGATCTTTGGAAACTCCTGGTGACGATTACGGCAAGGAAAGCGACGGCGCGGCTGAGGCGACATTTTGCGCAAAAACGCGGCGGCGGCGACATTCGCGGAGAGTCGGTTTTTCAACAGGCAAACGACGATTGCGGACGGGATGACGGGATCGGGGGCGTGCTTGGCAGGGAGCCGACGCCGGAATTGGCCGCCGATGTCGCCGAAAATTGCGAATATTACCTTGAATTACTCGGCGATGATACGCTCCGCCGGGTCGCCCTCCTGACCCTGGAAGGTTTTCGTACCGAGGAAATCGCCGTCAAGCTCGGTTGTGTTCGTCGAACCGTCGAACGAAAACTTGAGCGTATTCGCGAGATTTGGAGAGAGGAAAGCGAGGAATGACAATCCCGGGAAGCATGGGGCGTGTTGACGGCCGTATCCCGTGGAGCCGATCTTATCGGTTGTTCGTTTGGCCGGTGCGGCAACGGCAAGGAATTGACAATGGATAATGGACAANNAAAACCACCCTTTTCAACGGCGTGCAGCACCCCGCAATCGCCATTGCCCGCCGCGACGGAAGCGTGGAGGTCGTGCGCGAGTTCGGATACGAAGACTACAAACAAAGCAATGGATAATGGACAATTGACAACGGAGTGCCCCGCTCAATGAAGCCCGATTCCGCATCCCATCGGCCACCGGACGCCTCCAAGGAGATTGATTCCCTTTGCGACGCCTTTGAAGGCGCGCTCAAAGAGGGCGGAAATCCACGGATCGAGGAATATCTGCTCAAAATCGATCCCCGATACCGTATCGATTTGTTTCGCGAGTTGTTGGAGATCGAGGTGGAAATGCGACAGCGTTTCACTGATGATTCGGAAAGCGGAAAGGATGCCGAAACGGACAACGGCGGAATTACGGTTTTATCGCCCGACCCCGAAACGGAATACCGGCAACGTTTTCCGGAATATGCCGAGGTCGCGGCCCAGGTGGTGCGCTGTGTCGTCCGTCCGCGACAATTGGGCGATTACGTGCTCCTCAAGGAAATCGGGCACGGCGGAATGGGCGTCGTGTATCGCGCCGTCCAAAAATACTTGAACCAGATCGTCGCCGTCAAAGTGTTGCCCCGCCGCTATCTGGACGAGCCGAACGCCGTTTCCCGGTTCCGTCGCGAAATGTTCCTGATCGGCAGTCTGAACCATCCGAACATCGTTCGCGCACTCAACGCGGGCGAATCGAACGGGACGCATTACCTCGTCATGGAATTCGTCGACGGGATCACGGTCCAGTCGCTGATGCAGCGGGCCATGAACCGGGTTCACACCTCCTCGACCCGGGACGCAGACGACCCGGACGATGCGTATCCGCAACAAAAAGCCGCCCATGATCGTGCGGAGAGCGCCGATCCCGCGACTGCTTCGGCAATCCGCATGCCTTTGGGAGCCGCCTGCGAAGTGGTCCGCCAGGCTGCCGAAGGATTGGCCCATGTCCACCAGTTCGGACTCGTTCACCGGGATATCAAGCCGGCCAACCTGATGATCGAACGCGACGGCATCGTCAAAATACTCGACCTGGGGCTTGGCAAATTCAGTGTCGGTAATCTTGGAATCGAACAGGGCGACGACGTTTCGTTGACGAAAATCGGGACCATGATGGGGACCACCGATTACATGGCCCCTGAACAATGGGAGGATTCGGGAATGGTCGATATCCGGGCCGATATCTACGGGCTCGGATGTACGTTTTATTTCATGTTGACCAATTCGCTCCCTTACGGAGGCCCCCGGTACCATTCCCAGCGCAAGAAGATGATGGCGCACATGATCGAGCCGGTTCCCTCTCTCGATCATGTTTTAGGAGAAAAAGGAGGGTTGCATGACGCCTATCACCGGATGTTGGCCAAGGAGCCGGCGGAACGTTTTCAAACGCCGGACGAATTGGCCGCCGCGATCGAACCGTATGCCGATTACCGGGAGTTGACGGAGTATCTCGATAACGTCCTGGATCGGACGCCTTCCGCCTCGTCCGAAGCACGCCGTTCCCAGGGGCGTTCCTCTTTTTCCAAAGGAGGTGTTCGGCGGTCCGTCCGCCGGACGTCGACCTCGGCGGAACGTTCCTCCCGTTTCACGATTCTCGCCCTCATCGTCGTCATCGTGTTCATTCTCGGCGGAATCGTCTTCACGCGAATGCCGGACCTGATCCGTGGCGGCACCCCGCATTTTCAGGCCGATACTCCCGGGGTTCCCGCCGTCCCCGACGAGCTCGTTGTTTTTTGTGCGAAAACGACGGCCCTTGCGACCGACCTGGCTCAATTACCCGGCCTCGATACGCCCTGGTGGTTCGACGAGGTTCCCTGGTACATGCCGTTCGCGCGGGAGGCCCTTGCGCGCAACATCCTGGAAACGCTGGGTGACTTGGAAACTCCGGGAGATTCCGTCACGATATCGGAAAACGGCGGGTCGCCTGAAAACAAAAACGATACGCCGGTCGCGCTTTCCTTTTCCGGTTCCGCGGTGCCGAATGTCCGGGAAGCCGGGGAAACATTGCGAGCGTTGTTGGGCGACCGGCCGGACATGTACTATGATCCGAATATCCCGGAAGTCCATGCCTGGCTTTGGAACACCGTACGGCGCAATCGGCCCGCCCTGACGCCGATCCAATGGCGGCTCGTCGAAGACCTGAAAAAATTGAGCGAATCGAATCTGCCCAACGAGGAACACACCGGCCCGGTCCAGGAGGTCTTCGATCGATTCGATGTCAGCCACCCGAAGGATAAACCCTGGTCGGCCTCGAACCTGCATACGAAAGCCCTGCTTTTGCATCGCCTTGCCAACCTGAAAGGGGACAAACAACTCGCCGTCGAGGCGGAAGCGATCTATGCCGAAGCGATTGCCGCCTATTCCCGTGCCGCGGCTGCGGGAGATCGGACCGCGTCGATAATGCAATTGTTCTGCATGGGGGATTGCGCGCGATTACTGCCTCTTTCGACCGGACGATACGAGCGATCGATCGAACAGTTCCGGAAAGTCGCCGACCTTCGCGAACGCCGTCCGCTTCGGAGCGAGTTGTTCATGATCAACCTGCTCGCCGCATACGGTGATACCGCGACGGCGCGGGGGATCTACCAGGACCAGTTGTTCCTCCGCGCACAGCGGATGATCGCCGACAATCCGCGATTGGCCAACCGGACCCATCCGCTCGCGGCCCTCGTCAAAGAGCGCTCCGCGTGGAGTCTGATCGACCAATGGAAAGTTGACGGGGCCGCCGCCGATTTCCGGGAAGCGTTGCGAATGCGTGAAACGAATTTCAAGGAAACCGTTCACGATCCCGGCGACAATCCGTTTGCGCGCATTTATATTTTCCATGACAAGCACGGCCTTGCGATGACCTACCGATACCAGGGAAACACCGACAGGGCGATCGAAGAATACGAGAACGTTTTCAACGCCGTCGCGGAGGAGCTCGCGCGGGTCGACGCCATCCCGCCCGAGGATCGCTTTCCGGGATTTCAATGGTATCGCACGCGACTCCTGGAACGGGGGAGCAACACCTGTGAACGGAGTGCCGACTGCGTCCTGTACGGCGGTGCGGCTTCCGGCGAGGTTCCGCTCTCTTCCCTGAACCGTGCGGCTTCCCTTTATGAAAAAGCCCGGGATATGGCCCCGCTCAACGAAACCCGCCGGATCATGTCGAGTAAGCTCGCGATCGTCAGGGCCCTTCAAGGCCAACACGAGGATGCGGTCATGATCCTCCGGAAAGTCGATACGGAAACCCGTTCGGAACTCGGGGACCTGCAACGGAGCGACCTGATAAGGCGCGTGGCCGACGCGATGATCCTGGTCGGTTCCGATCCGGCCGGAGGAACGGAAAAACTGCGTACGATTCTCAACCAATTCCGTTTCACCGTGGACAACCAGGAAACGATAAGGCGGGAAACGCTCGAAATGCGTCTTTTTTGTACGGAATACCTGGTCGATGCGATGTTGAAACGGGACGAACCACGTCAGGCGATTCGGGACGCGGCCAACTTGTCGGCGCTGTATTATTTCGGCAACCGGCGCGAAATGCGCCCGTTCCTGCGACGGTATTTCGATCTGGCGATCCGGGCCTGCCTGCGTTCTTACGAAGTCGACCGGGAAAAAGAACGCCTTTACAGTATCACCGAATTGCTGTTGCGGTCCCGCGCGGCGGAATCGAACGTCACGCCGAC
This sequence comes from Planctomycetaceae bacterium, assembly GCA_003509805.1. Classification (GTDB taxonomy): domain Bacteria; phylum Planctomycetota; class Planctomycetia; order Pirellulales; family Thermoguttaceae; genus UBA8133. The sequence goes on along the minus strand of DOMV01000396.1, from coordinate 893 downwards.
CACGCCTCCCGAGATTGCCCCGGAGATGCCGCAAGAGATGCCGGAATCGCTTGACGGTCCGCTCGCTTCGGTAAACATGTCCGGCAATCCGGGAGCCGTCGCCGAACATACGGATGCTTTCACCCCGGATTCGCCACACGGACTTGCGATCACGACTGCGGAAAACGCGCTACCCCCTTCGATCGGATCGGGGACGGCCCCCCTGCCGGAAAAACCGGCGACCCTGGTGCTGTTCCATTTCACCCGGGATCCGAAAGACGGTTTCGCCATCTTTTTTCCCAGGGACGGCCGGGAGCCGAGGCTTTTTCCGATCGCCTATTCACGGGACCAGATTCGCGAATCCCAGGGACTTTCCCTGGACGAGGAACTGGTTGCCATGATTCAAAAAGAACGCGACGACGGTCCGGGTATTGAAATATCCTGGTCGGACACCGTTTGCTGGGCCCGGCTCAAAGACGCCCTGACCGATGAGATTTGGCCGTTTGCCAAACAGATTTCGCTGCACCAGGGAAAAACCGGGAAATAACCGTTTTTTCGCACAAACCGGCTGAAAGCCGACTTGATTTTTGTTTCATCCGTCAATCATTGATTGAGTCCACTCTCGTTCATTTTTCTCACGAGGGCACGAACCTCACGAAGACGGGCATTCAACTCTTGGTGTTCTCCGTGCCTTTGTCAGAGACAAAATTATCGCCGCTGGGTGAGGTTTTTATATCCCGGATTTGGAAAAATTCTTTTGTGAAACATTGTCATGCCGAACAGTTTTCATCCACTTCTGAAAAAAATGCCGTTGCAATTAAAAACGGTCTTATCGATATATTGGATTCAGCATCAATCGATAGAATTCAACGGGAAATCGACAGTAATGTTACTCTACGCCGTTAAGTGTTTTG
>DOMV01000488.1 GCA_003509805.1 Planctomycetaceae bacterium | reverse complement strand
CGGGATCGGCATCGGCGTGGTTGCCGTCGGCACTCTGCTTGGCGGGGTCGGCGCGATTGTTGTGCCGCTCATCACGGCGGTGACCTCGTTCGGAATGATCGGGGTCGGCATTTTCGGGGCGATGGCCACGGCGGTCGCTTCGGTGCTGGGGATTATCGGCACACTCATCGGCGGGNNGGTCCGATCGGCGTGGCCATCGCGGCCATTGTTGGTGTCGTTGTCGCGTTGAAAGCGGCTGTCTTGGTTTTGTCCGGTACGGTCACAAGGGCGTTCTACGGCATAACCGGGTCGATCAGCGGCTGTTTTCGCGGCTTGTCGGAAAGTGTTTGGGAAGCGGTTGGCAGCGTCGGCAGAGGGTTCATGACAATTTTCGCCGATGCGAAGCGGCTCGTTGTCGATTTAGGGCAAACGTTTTCCGGCATCTGGGACGCCCTGAAAATCGGCGACATGAGGCTTGCGATGGACATCCTCTGGACGGAAATCGAACTGCGTTTTGAACTGGGAAAAGAGTACATGAAGGAGGTTTGGCAAGACATACTCAAAACAGTACGTATATTTACTGCTGAAATGAAAATCATTTTTTTTCAGATGTTCCAAGACATACTCGATGGGCTTGCCGGTCTTGTTGGTGCTATGTCGTCACTTCCCGGCACGAAACTCGCCGCCAAGTATGCCATAAAAGTCACGGGTGCTCAAGGGTTGGCCGAAGCGGGGCTGCAATCGGCAGAGCTTGATAAACAACGGTTTGAAAAAGACATCTCCAATCCCTCCAAGACGAAACCGGAAACCAACAAGCGGATCGCGGATTTGAAGGCCCGGCGCGAGGCACTCTTGAAAACAGCCGCCTCGAAAGCAAAAGAAGCGGACGATTGGAAAAAGGGGGTTGCTGAACTTAAAAACAGCGGTCTGCTTGACAGCAGTGGTTGGGATGCGAACGGCGGGCAATTGTTAAGTCTGATCAATGGCGTCCGTTCGAATTCCCTCTCGTCCTCATTGCAGACGGAAAGTGGTCTCCGTGTGCCGATGCTGATGGTTCGGGATCAAAAGCAGACCAAGCACGAGGCAAAAATGGCCGAGCTTCGTTCACTTAGAGAAAGGACGGAATTTCTTTCGGGATCATCGTGGGGACGCGATCTACTTTGGGCCGATCTGAAGCAAAAGAAATTCTCCGAACTCGCCCAGGAAATCGGTTTACCGACCGATCTGCTCAAGATGCAATCCGGGGGCGGAACCTTCTCGGGGTTCGAGATGGGATCGCTCGGCGGGAATACGTTTGAAAAGAAACTCGACGATCAACTAAAATTACTGAGGGAAGGGAACGACATCCAGAAACAAATTCTCGAAGAAGCGGAGGCTAACGGGTATGGCGGGTAATGTTTGGGTCGATTCGACATTTGGGGACGAAGTGTCCGACGAGAAAGGCAAACGGACGACGTGGCGTCGCCGATTCGTCGCCGACGGCATCGAGGGATTCGACGCCGATCTCCGCGCGTACGCTCTCATCCGTTCGTTCATCGCCCAGCGGTATCCGATTTTCACCAGCCAAAGAATCCAGCGGCTCCAAGTCAAGGAGGACGAGGGCGGTGGCGGCGTCTGGCGAGGCGAATGCACGTTCGCCTCGCCGACCGCAAAGCAGCTCCTTGATGAAGCGAAACTCCCGGGATACTCCTTTTCGACCAAGGGGGGGACCGCTCACATTACGAACAGTCGGAAAACCATCAAGGTCTATCCCGGCTTTCATCCGGAATTCGAATACAAGGAGGTTCAAAAAAAGGACTCAAAAGAATCGACCACAACGCGTAAAACGCTCCAAGCGAAACGGAATGGCGAGGGCAAAATCATCGTCGCCCGTGAAATCGCCCCGAATTTTCGCGGCGGGATCAACTGGAATCCCGAGAACGGGACCTTCGACGGCGTGGATATCACGGCTCCCTCGTGGCGATCGACGCTGCAACTGTCCGTTCCCAACGAGTATGTCGACCCGCAATTTCGGCGCATGTTGCGATGGATTACCGGAACGGTCAACGCCGTGCCGTTCGACGGGTTCCAGCCGGGTGAGTGTCTCTTCGTCGGATGCGACGGAGAGCGTCGCGTGCAGCAGCGGGAAAAACAAGCCGATTCTGGGGGTGAGGATGAAAACGAGGACGGGTTTCGCGACTTCGAGTTGATCTGGGATTTGACGTTCGAGTTTTGGGGCTCGCCGAACACGAAAAAATGGATTGAAGGAATCGGATACGTCGAAAAACGCGGATGGGACTACGTCCACATCTTGCGTCGCCCCGTCGAGTATCGTCTTGAGGATTTCGAGATTCCCGGAACGCCTGCCGACTCCGATCCGATGCGGACCGCCGATCCGAATCAACAGGCGAACATCGCACCTGATCCCGAATCCGCAGGAGACGAGGAAGAAACGGCGGAGACGCTGAGCGTTTCGCACCCGGTCGCGGCGTATGTCGAACAGGTTTATCCCTACGCCGACTTCCGTGTTTTGGGAATTGATTTATGATGCGACATTTTCGACCCGTCAAACCCGGTGATAAAATCCGACCGCTTGCGAGCGAGTGGAACGATGTTCGCCAAACATCCGTTGATTTCAGATTCGGCAATCCGAATCCGTCCGATCCTTCATCGATCGGCGGCGCGGCGAATCCCGTTGTCAAAGTACGCAATGATCAACCGGACGATGTGCCGGCGTATGGCGTTTTGGCCGTTACCGGCCCTCTCCATGAAAGCGATTCGTTGTACGCTCAAATGGCCCATGCCGCAGACCGTTGGATCGATGTGCTGGGCGGGCCGCCGACCGGAGATGTCGACGAAATCCTTTGCATCCCGCAACACTTTGCTCGGGCGGCGACGAGTACGTCCTGTATCGTCATGGGGCCCACTCCCGCGTGGGTTTATGTGAATGACACATCCCATCTTTACGCGCGGGCGATTCCGGAGAATGTCCAGATGCTCGAAAGCGCGGAATCCGGCCCGGTGCGATTGATGTACGCTCCGTCGAAAACCGGTCTGCAAATCATTCCCGTGCTGCTCGGCATGCCCGTGGTCGGTGAATCGCCGATCCACGCGAAGGAACTTTTTCCAGCGGTCGTGTACCGGCGGTACCGCGAGGAGCGGATCGACGATGAGACGGTCGTCCAGGTGCCGGAAACCTTCGTTGTCTGCCCCGGTGGTCGCGGAACCGACCGGAGTATCAAGACCGTTCACGTTTTGCACGTCGAAGGGAAAACGGTTTCGACCTCCCTGTTCGGAGCGTTGCCGGTCGCGGCGAACAATTTCGGTGCCGTGCTTGCGGACGACGGGTTCGGCGGGAAAATCCTCGTGTGCGCCCCGGGCGAAGTGGATGAGGGCTCGTGGTATCCGGTGCAACGGTATTCTTTCGCGGAACAGGAATGGGTGAAAACGAACTCGGCGCAGTCGCTGGCCGGGTGTCCCGCCTACCTGCTCGACGGGGAAGTGAGGATTGCCGGCGGGCAGGGCGGGTACTCCGTTTCCGATGCGGTGCAACTGACCGCCGGGAACCCGATGACCGGCAAGCAGGCGGAGTACGGCCACCTCGTGACCCCCTTGTGGAAGATCGACGCGGCGACCGGTGTCCTCGATAAACGGACGCCGCTACGGAGGATCGTGAGTGGTTTTTCCCCGTCGCCGACCTGCTACACCGTCGATCAGGAAAAGCGGTTTTTGAAACAAAATTTTAGCGGCATTCCGGTCGCGCGGGCTTCCGACGGTCTTTCCGTTGAATTTTTGGCCGTCGGCGGAACAGAACTGCTCGGCTACCAGTCGAAAGCCTGTGTTTCGTACCGGGTCGATTCGACCTACGGCCCCTACGTCGATTGCGAAACCAATCCGACCGGCACCGTGACGAAGTGCGAGATTTTTCCCGATACCCCGGTTCCGCTGGGCGAATGCTGCGCCGTCCGGGTCACACGTCGGCGGAGCGGCACGATGAGCGTCGACGGCGACTGGCTCGTGTGCAT
>DOMV01000168.1 GCA_003509805.1 Planctomycetaceae bacterium | reverse complement strand
ACACTTAACGGCGTAGAATGCCAAAGGAGTTTCCAATTGCCCGCTCTGCGCCCACGGTCACGATGCCGCCAAGACCAAAATTTGGGAATTAAAAGACATGGACGCCGACCACGTCGCGGCGTGGAGCAAAGGCGGTACGACGGACCCCGGAAATTGCCAAGTGCTCTGCAAAACGCACAATCGCGCGAAAGGGAATCGGTGAGTTGATAATTGACAATGGACAATGGATAACGGGGGACGCAACCGGGATGTGGAAAAGAACGGAACCAAGCCCCAACGGGGCGTGGCAGGCACGCCTTCCCACTCAAAACACAATTCCAGCACACGATTCCAGCACACGATTCTTTTCCCAACAATGCGAAAACAATTACGAAAACGCTATTCATTTTTCCTGGCCTTCGTGCTTTTGATACCGACGGGCGCCGCCGCCGAGGTTTCCGGGGACGATGTCGACCGCGTGGTTGGAAAAGGATTGGACTGGCTCGCCGCAAAACAATCTTCCCGCGGAGGTTGGGACGCGAACGGTGAAGCCTATCCGGCGGCGATGACCGGGATGGCCGGCACGGCGCTGTTGATGGAAGGATCGACGGCGACGCAGGGCAAGTACGCCGACAACATCCGTCGTGCCGTCGATTTCCTGATCGCGAAAGCCCGGCCGAACGGGTTGATCGGCGACGACCGGGACGACCGGTATACCTACGGTCACGGTTTCGGGATGCTGTTTTTGTCGCAGGTTCTCGGTGAAGAAGACGATATCCAGCGTCGCGACGAGTTGATCGACGTCCTTACGAAAGGCGTCCAGTTCACCGGCAAGGCCCAGACGCGCGAAGGCGGTTGGGGATACGTCAGTGCCAAGGACGGCAACAATTTCGACGAGGGTTCGACGACGATCACGCAGGTCCAGGCCCTTCGGGGTTGCCGGAACGCCGGAATCACGGTTCCCCGGGAGATCATCGACAAAGCGATCAAATACATCCACCGCTGCTCCATCGACCAGGGAAAAGGCGGGGTCGCCTATAACATCAGCGGCGGCGGCGGCCGACCGCCGATCAGTGCCGCCGCGATCGCCTGTCTTTTCAATGCCGGGGAATACGACGACAAATTCGTGCCGAACCTGTTGGCCTATTGCGACCGCGAACTCCTTAACATTAGTAACAACAACGACTACGGACATTGGCATTACGCGCATTATTATTTCGCCCAAGTCAAATACCGCCAAGGCGGGGAGGAATGGGAGGATTATCGGAAAAAACTGTTCAACCGAATCATCAAGGAAGCCGGAAGCGACGGCAGTTGGACGCAGGGCTACATCGGCGGCGTTTACACGACGGCGATCAATCTGACCATTTTACAGCTTGAAAAGGCGATGTTGCCGATTTACATGCGATAGCACCGGGATGGCGGGGTTTCCGTGACCACAGGTCACCGTTCGTAAGACACCCACAGGTCGCGGCCCGTCGCCCGGACGATCCGCGTAAATAATTACACTAACAAAAGTTGTGGGCGAGTGAGTGTGTCAGGCGGACGTGGCCGAATGTCCGTTTTCATCGCGTTTCCAGTATATCAACCGAATTTACACAGGTTATCAATGAATACCGATCTCGTCAACAAACTCGCCGCGGCGCGGGAAAAGGTTTTGGAACAACTTTCACAGGTGATCGTCGGTCAGACCGATGTGATCGAGGAATTGCTCATTTCCATCTTCAGCCGGGGACACTGCCTGCTGGAAGGGGTTCCGGGGCTCGCCAAAACGCTCATGGTCAGCACGCTTGCCCGGTCGCTCGACCTTTCCTTCAGCCGGGTCCAGTTCACGCCCGACCTGATGCCGGCCGACATTACCGGGATCGATATCATCGAGGAAAACAGGAACACCGGCAGCCGGGATTACCGTTTTCTCGAAGGACCGTTGTTCGCCAACATGGTCCTGACCGATGAAATCAACCGGACGCCGCCGAAAACGCAATCGGCCCTGCTCGAAGCGATGCAGGAGCGCCGTGTGTCGGTCGGGCGTATCCAGCACGAACTGCCGGACCCGTTTTTCGTGCTCGCGACGCAAAATCCGATCGAGCAGGAGGGGACGTATCCGCTACCGGAAGCGCAACAGGACCGGTTCATGTTCAAGGTGTTCGTCCGGTACCCCGATTTCCACGAGGAGTTCGAAGTCGTCCGCCGCACGACCGCCCTCATGGACGACGATATCCGGCCGGTTCTCTCAGGACCGGAAATTCTCGAATTGCAGAAAATCGTGCGACAGGTTCCGGTAAGCGATCATGCGATCCGTTTCGCCCTGGCCCTGGTCCGGCAGACCCGGGTCGATCAGAAAAAGGGAATTCCGGATGTCGTCGAGGAATATGTCTCCTGGGGGGCCGGTCCGAGGGCCGTCCAGTTTCTCGTTCTCGGCGCGAAAGCCCGCGCACTGCTCAACGGCTGCGCCCATGTCACGTGCGAAGACATCCAGGCGCTTGCGAAACCGGTGTTGCGGCATCGGCTCGTCCTCGGCTTTTTGGCCGAGAGCGAAGGGGTTTCCGCCGACCGGATTGTCGAGAAACTGGTCGAAATCACGCCGATGAAGGAAGACGAGTTGCTTCGCGATACTCGCTTTCAGAGCCTGTTCGCGAGTTGATTCCCCGGGCGGAACGGGAGACGGACTGCCAAATTGACAGCCGTCACCAAGACGGTGTTGCTATAACACGTTGAGTTGAACGCATTTGCGCAAACGGTGATTTCTGGCATGGTATTTGCTCAATCTCTTTGTGCAAAGGAAAAGAAATCGCATCTTTTCAACGAAAGGGAGACAATACAACATGGCCAGTGAAAAAATTATTGGAATCGACCTCGGAACCACCAACTCCGTCGTCGCGGTGATGGAAGGAAAAGACGTCAAGGTCATTCCGAACGCCGAAGGGAACCGGCTCACGCCGTCGGTCGTCGCTTTTACCGACTCCGGCGAAAATCTCGTCGGCGAACCGGCCCGGCGGCAGGCGGTGACCAACCCGACGCGAACCGTGGCCTCCATCAAACGATTCATGGGGCGCCGTCATTCGGAAGTCGCTTCCGAAGAAAAAATGGTTCCCTACTCGGTCGTCGGGAACGCCGACGATTACGTCAAAGTCGGCATCGATGGCAAGACCTATACGCCGCCGGAAATCTCGGCGATGACCCTTCGGAAACTCAAGGAGGCGGCCGAAGCCTACCTTGGACATAAAGTCAACAAGGCGGTCATTACCGTCCCGGCGTATTTCAACGACGCCCAGCGGCAGGCGACCAAGGACGCGGGCCAAATCGCCGGCCTGGAAGTGATGCGCATCATCAACGAGCCGACGGCCGCCTCGCTCGCCTACGGACTGGACAAGAACGTCAACCAGAAGATCGTCGTCTTCGACCTCGGCGGCGGAACGTTCGACGTGTCCTGCCTGGAAGTCGCCGACGGCGTTTTTCGGGTCATCAGCACGAACGGCGATACGCATCTCGGCGGGGACGACTTCGACGAAGTGCTCATCAATCACGTCGCCGACGATTTCCAGGCTCAACAGGGCATCGATTTGCGGAAGGACGCGATGGCGCTGCAACGACTCCAGGAAGCCTGCGAAAAAGCGAAGCGGGAACTTTCGAGCGCCCAATCGACCGACATCAACCTGCCGTTCATCACGGCCGACCAGAACGGCCCGAAGCACTTGCAGATGAAGCTTTCCCGTTCGAAATTCGAACAGTTGACCGATCATCTCGTCGAACGTTGCCGCGGCCCGGTGCTCAAGGCGCTCAAGGATGCGGAGATCGATCCCGCCCAGATCGACGAAGTCGTCCTCGTCGGCGGTTCGACCCGGATCCCGAAGGTCCAGGACATGGTCCGCGCGATCTTCAACAAGGACCCGCACAAAGGCGTGAACCCGGACGAAGTGGTCTCGGTCGGGGCCGCGATCCAGGGCGGCGTGCTTGCCGGCGAAGTTCGCGACGTTCTCCTGCTCGACGTCACCCCGCTTTCGCTCGGCATCGAGACGGAACACGGCGTGATGACCACGATGGTCGAACGTAACACGACGATCCCGGTCGAGAAAAAGCAGGTTTTCAGCACGGCCGCCGACGGGCAGACCGCCGTCACCGTCAAGGTTTACCAGGGCGAACGCCCCATGGCCGCCGACAACCGGCTGCTCGGCCAGTTCAATCTGGAGGAAATTCCGTACGCGCCGCGAGGCGTCCCGCAAATCGAAGTCAGTTTCGACATCGATGCCAACGGGATACTGAACGTTTCGGCAAAAGATCTCGGGACGAAAAAAGAGCAGAAAGTACGGATCGAACAGTCTTCCGGGCTGTCCGACGGCGAGATTGAGCGGATGCGCAAAGACGCCGAAATCCATGCCGAGGAAGACAAACAGCGTCGCGAGCTTGCCGAGGCGATCAACAAGGGCGAGTCGATGTGCTACGAGACCGAAAAAATGCTCAAGGAACATGCCGACAAACTCGGTGACGCGGATAAAACCGCGCTGAACGGTTCCGTCGAATCGGTCAAGGAAGCCATCAAGGCGAATGATGCCGCGAAAATCAAATCGGCGATTTCCGCCCTGGAACAGGCGTCGTTCGCCATGAGCAAGGCGATGTATGAAGCGGCCGCGAAAGACGCTTCCGCCAAGGGGGCCGACGTCGCCTCCGACATGGAAGCCCAAGCCGATGAACGCCGGGCGGCGCCGTCCCAAAAGGCGGACGACGACGCGATCGACGCGGAGTTCGAAGTCAAGTAAACCCGATGCCGAAACGCGGCGGGTAAGACGCAACGGTCTTATTCGCCGCGTCTTTCGTTATCGTTTCCTTTCATTGGTCCGATTCGTGCCTGCGATCAAAAAATGGTCTTTCCGCTTGCTGAAGTGGGCGATTATCCTGTTGATTTTCGTTTTCCTGTTCGCCCAGGCGTTCCGGAACGACGCCTTTACGGAACTGCTCAAACACGAGAAACGTTGGGGGTTTCTCGCGCTCGCGGTGTTCTGTAACCTGGCGAGCGTTTTGTTCACCTTCTTTCGCTGGCAACTGCTCATCCGCGACATGGGGATTTCCCTTTCGCTCTGGGAAACCTTTCGGCTCGGTTTCGTCGGTTACCTGTTCAACCTCGCCCCGGCGGGAATCGTGAGCGGCGACCTGGTCAAGGTCTTCATGCTGGCCCATCGTTATCCGGAAATGAAGGAGAAAGGGGCGGCCAGCGTGATCGTCGACCGCGGGATCGGGTTGTACGTCATGTTCCTCGTCGCGGCGGGGGCGATCTGGTGGACCGGTTTTTGGGAGCGGCCCGAACCGATCGCCAGGCTTTCGACACAAATTATTCTCTGGCTCGTGGTCGTATCGAGCGTCGCGGCGGTCCTCTCGCTGTTGCCCGGCACGACAAGGACAATAACGGGGGGCCGTTTTCGGCGGCGGCTGGCCGGAATTCCGGCCGTCGGCGATTTTCTCGTCAAGTTGGTCGAAGCCTTCCAACTGTATCGCGAAAGGCCCTGGACCCTGCTCGTCTCCGTCCTGTTGACGTTCCCGGTTCACATCATCCTCGCGCTGGCGGTGTATTGCATCGCGCGGGGTTTGTTCGCGGAAGTTCCTGCGATCATGGAATTCCAGGTGATGCATCCGGTCGCGAACCTGACGTCGATGATCCCGCTCGCGGCCGGTCCGTATGAGATGGTGCTCGACGCGCTGTTTCCGCTTTTTTTCCAGCCCATGACCGGGCTTGACGCGCTCGGACCGGGTGGCTCCGGAATATCGGGAATCGGCTCTGGCATCGGCTTCGGCCTTATCGTCGCGCTCGGATACCGGCTGACCTGTGTCGCCGTTGCCGGGATCGGCATGGTTTTCTACCTGGTTGCCCGTCGGGAAATCACGACCACGTTGGCCGAGGAAACCGGAAATGCGGCCGGACAGGGGATGCGGGATGAAGAGTATTGCTCCGTGCGAAAAATATGACCCCCGGCTTCGAGGTCGACCTGCGCGGCCACCGGGGCTTTGCCCCCAACCCGATCCCGGCATGACTTGCCGCCGCGTCTTGCGTACGATATACTGTTCTTGGTACGCTTGTCGATCCCGGTCCACTCCCTTCTTTCAAGCTCCTCCTTTCAAGGAAGTCCCATGTCCGAATCGAAACAAGAGCGATTTGTCGAATGTCCCTGCTTCGGCGCGACGCTCGACAAACTCCTTCAGCCGGCCTTGCTGGCAATCCTGAGCCGGGGTCCGTCGCACGGATACGAACTGGCTCAGCGAATCGGTGAAATTCCCGATTTTTTTGACGGTGTTCCCGATGTTTCCGGCGTCTACCGATTGCTCAAAATGCTAGAAACACGCGGAATGGTCGTGTCCGAATGGGATCTTTCCGCGGGAAGCCGTGCGCGACGCCGTTTCACGATCACCGAGGACGGCCGGAAATGCCTTGAACTTTGGAGCCGGACGCTGAAGAATTACCGGAAGGCCGTCGACTCGCTCCTGAAAACGGCCGAAAAGGCGATTAAAGCGGTTCGATAGGACACCCGGTTTCGGTATTCAGCGGTTGCCAAGTACGTCAACGCGCTTTGCGTCGAACGGCGGCGCCGACGAATCCGGCGAAGAGCGGATGCGGAGCGGTCGGTTGCGATTTGAATTCCGGATGGAATTGAACCGCGACGAACCAGGGATGGTCCGGGATTTCCAGCGCCTCCACGAGTCCGTCGCCTTCCGCGGTTCCGGTGATTCGCATCCCGGCGTTTTCGAAACGTTCACGGTATTGAGGGGCGTTGAATTCGTAACGGAGCCGATGCCGCTCCTCGATTCGCGTTTTTCCGTACAGTTCGGCCGTCTTGCTCCCGGAAAGCAGGGTGATCGGTTCCGAACCGAGCCGAGTGTTTTTCTCGTTGCGGTGCATCTCCAGCATGGAAACGACCGGTTCGTCGGTTTCCTTGTCGAATTCCGTCGAATGGGCCTTGGCGAGACCGAGCACGTTTCGGGCGAACTCGATGGTCGCGCACTGCATGCCGAGACTGACGCCGAAGAAGGGAATCCCCTCTTCCCGGGCGATCCGGATCGCGTCGATTTTTCCCTCGATTTCCCGTTCGCCGAGCCCGCCGGGCACGAGTATCCCGTCGACCTTCTTCAACTGCTGCCGCACTTCCGCCCGGGCGACGGCGTCGCTGCGAATGCGGAGGACGCGGACCTGTGCCTTGGCCGCGATTCCGCCGTGGTCGAGCGCTTCGTAAATCGACTTGTAGGCATCGCGGTGTTCCGCGTAGCGGCCGACGACGGCGATCGTGATTTCATGCTCCGGATTGCGGAGCCGGTTCATCAACTCATGCCATTCGGACAAATCGATCGTCGTCGCCTTGTCGAGGCGCAGTTTGTCGACGATCAACTGGTCGATTCCGCTTTCAACGAGCCCGAGCGGTACTTCGTAGATGGAAAAATCCTTGTCTTTTTCCTCGATGACCGCTTTCTTTTCGACGTTGCAAAAGAGCGCGATTTTCGCCTTATCCTCTTCGGGAATCGTGTGTTCGGTACGGCAAATCAGGATGTCCGGCTGGATGCCGATCTGGCGCAGCCGTTCGACGCTGTGCTGGGTCGGCTTCGTTTTCAATTCCCGGGCCGCCTTGAGATAGGGAACGAGCGTCAGATGAATATAGAGGCAGTTTTCCTTGCCGACGTCGAGCGAATACTGCCGGATGGCCTCCATGAACGGCAAGCCTTCGATATCGCCGGCGGTCCCGCCGATCTCGGTAATCACGACATCGACGTCCGGTCCGTCGAGCCGGGCGATGTATTCCTTGATCTGGTTGGTGATGTGCGGAATGACCTGGACCGTTTTCCCGAGATATTCGCCGCGGCGTTCCTTCTCGATGACATTCAGGTAAATCAGCCCGGTCGTCCAACTGGAATTCCGGCTCAGCGGGCTTCCGGTGAAACGCTCGTAATGCCCCAGGTCCAGGTCCGTTTCGGTCCCGTCGTCGAGGACGTACACTTCTCCGTGCTGGGAAGGGCTCATCGTACCCGGATCGACGTTGATGTACGGGTCGAGCTTCTGCATTCGAACGGAGAGGCCGCGTTTTTCGAGCAACATGCCGATGGAGGCGCTGGTAAGTCCTTTGCCCAGCGAACTGACGACGCCGCCCGTGACGAAAAGATGTTTGGTCATGGAGGTATGGAAACGGGGATGAATCGGGAAGGATGGAAAATGCCACTGTGTGAAACGACACTGTGTGAAACGACACCCCTCCCATTGTCCCCGGGGACGGTCGATTGTCAATTCCCCGGTCGGCTACCGCCTACCGGGGCTTGGCCCGATCGACCTGGATGTCGAAACTGTTGTTGTTGCCGTCGACCGTGAACGTCAATCCGGACGTTGCCGCATCCGAGTATTTGCCGTCGATCAGGGGCGTATACGTTGTTTTCACCGTCCCGTCCGGCAGTTTTTCTTCCGAGACGGCTTCGACGCCGCCGAAAAAGACTTGGTACTCGCCCGGCGGGAGCCCGTCGTCGGCACCGAACGAGCCGACGGTAAAGGTCCCGTCCGGTTGGATCGCCCCTTGCGAAATCGCCGTTGGCGTAGCGAAAAAAATCGTCCCCGTCGGCACCGGCGAGCCGTCGTCGGAAAAAGTCACTTTACCACCGAGTTGCTTGAAATCGCTACACCCGGGCGAACAGAACAAGCCGATACAGAACAAACAGATCAGAATTGGAAAGATTTTCATGTTGCACGTGGAAGTAAGTCTTTATACCGGAGCTGATTGAGTTGTCTATAGTTGTCTTAAAAAACCGTCAGGGCAGTTGAACGGCAACCCCGTCGAATACGTGAACCAAGGGTCGCATGACGTTATCCGTGCGTGTTGTGCAGGAAACCGAGCGTACGGCGCCGTCGCCGAGCAGGAAATGGCAAATTCCCGGATGCCAGCTTCCAAAGCGTTTTTGCATGTTATTGCACTGGTTCAAATTTTCCTTGACCCCCGAGCGGGCAAAGGGAAACCAGCCCGTATGGAAACTGCGGGCGGTGCCTTGAATGATGTCCGGGTGGGACCAAAGCCAAGTCGCATCCGTTTTCAACACATAGATTTCGTCGAAGTACATGTATTTTTCACCGGCGATGATCTGGTTGCTCGTCCCATCGGCCCACCAGGACATATCATCGCGGGGAGACCAGTTTTTCAAGTCTTCATCGACTCCGGACCACGTTGCCTGGTTTCCCACTCGAAAGGGGCCGAGCTCGTAAGGCAATTGGGTGGCAATAGCCGACAAACTACCGGCGTTAAGGGTGTTACACAAAGAGTCGCTCCCCTCGTTATAGACGTCGTTGGCATTGTTGGGATTCGACGACTTCGTCATCGTGGCGACGGCGTAATCCGAGGCGGGGCCCCAAGCCCACTTGGTGGCGGTTTCGCCACTCACGTTGCAGTCGCCGTTATTGCTTCCATTCCACCCCGAATTGGTCATTTGTCCCGTCGCAGCCCGGCGCGACGGACAGACATAAATCGGAATTTTCGCCAGGGGACGAATGTATTCCTCCCGCTCCTCGTGCGTGGCGCCGGGAATGTTAGCCCTGTAGTTGGGCGTCGACGAGTTGTAATCTGATTCGAGGTTGAGCCCAAGCCCCCTGTTGGCATTCACACCTTCGATAAGGTTGTAGGCCGCCTGCTGCTCGATATGGGGCAGAATCAGGAACCAAAACGTGACACGGCTGAACGGTCCGATGTGCAAGGGCGGCAAGCCCTTTTGAGCGTCGTGAAAATTGTGGACGCCGGTCCCGATCTGCTTGAGATGATTGCTGCACTGCATACGCCGGGCGGCTTCCCGGGCGGCCTGAACGGCGGGCAAAAGAAGGGCGACCAAGGTGCCGATGATCGCGATGACCACAAGAAGTTCAACGAGCGTGAACGCGACGCGCCGGGAACTGTGTTCCCGTTCCCGGGGATATAATCCCCGGCTCG
>DOMV01000376.1 GCA_003509805.1 Planctomycetaceae bacterium | reverse complement strand
CGCCCGCGGCCAGATCGGCGCCGGTTCGGATGCCCAACCGCCGCATTTTCGGAGCGAGCCGTCGTCCGACGCCCCAGACGTCGCCGATTTCGAGCCGGGCAAGCGCTTCATGCCGTTCCGCCGCATCGAGTAAAACACGGATTCCGTCGCGTTTTTTCGCGATGTCGTTGGCGACTTTGGCAAGCGTTTTCGTGGGACCGAGGCCGATCGAGACCGGGATGCCGACCCATTTCCGAACGGTGGCGACGATCTCTTCAAGCCGCGGCAAAATATCCGTATCGCGGAGGCCCGATCCGGTGAAATCGAGGAAAGCCTCGTCGATCGAATAGACTTCGACGAACGGCGTCCAGCGCGACACGAGACGCATGATGCGGTTGCTGAGATCGCCGTAGAGCCGGAAATTCGATGAGAACACGTTGATGTCGCCGTGCTCGCAAAGCCGTTTGATCCTGAAATACGGTTCGCCCATCGGGATGCCGAGTCTTTTCGCTTCCGGTGAACGGGCGACGACGCAACCGTCGTTGTTCGAAAGGACAACGACCGGTTTGTTCGCGAGGTCCGGCCGGAACAGTTTTTCGCAGGATGCAAAGAAACTGTTGCAATCAAGCAGGCCGTAAAGTCGCATCGGGCGGACGGACATGGATCGACGGGCGTTTTTTCGTTCGAGACGGGAGACAGATTATCGAAACGATTTGTAAGCGCCGGTGACGACGCCCCAGATTTCCAGGGTCGACTCTTCCTGGAGGACGATTTTCCGGAATCGCGGATTTTCCGGGAGCAGTTCGACGCGGGAACCGCGGCGCCGTAACCGCTTGACGGTGAATTCGCCGTCGAGAACGGCAATGACGATGTCGCCCGAACAGGGTTCCAAACTACGGTCGACGACGAGCAGGTCGCCGTGAAAAATCCCGGCTCCCGTCATCGATTCGCCCGAGACACGCAGGAAAAAAGTCGATTCGGGGTTCCTGACCACATGGGCGGTAAAGTCGAGTTCTTCGCGGGAATCGTCCGCCGGAGAGGGAAAGCCTGCCGGGACCGTCGATTCGGCGAGCGGCGTCGTGAACGCTTCGCCCCCGCCCGACCGCCGGATGGCAACACGTTGCGTGTCGCGCTTCGCGTCATGCTGTCGAATCATCGATGTTTTCCCTTTGTTTTCCGGTGGGCCGATGAAACAAAACTCTCCACTCTCCATTCTCATTTCCGCCGGCTCCATGCCGGCTGTTGTTTGCCGTTTTTCACCGNNTCACCGGTTAAAGACTTGCTCTTAGGCCGTCTTCTTTCGCGTCGCCTGCTTGCCGTTTTGAATAACGTGCTTTTTGAACAGATTGCCTCTCACGACTCTGGCTTGGCGATTATTCGTACCGGTATACATGTAGGCATAGTACGTGGCAAATTCGTTTTCCGGGGTTTTTTCCTGCTTGTTTTCAAGTATCTTCAATTCGAGATTTTCAAGGCGTGATTTGAGCGATTTTTTTTCCGGAACGGCGGATATTCGAGTCGCTTGACACAATTCTATCATGAGAGTGAAAAAATTCGATTTTCGATACCAGATGGAATCTTTCGTGAGTTTGAGTGCGAGGATTTGCTCAAGCGTGTTTACAACGAGGTCCTTCATCACACGTCTATCCGGGTATTCGTTATCGAATTGCATCACGTAACGCTCCACCTCGCTGTCTTTCGAAAAATAACCACCATTTTCCAGCGTACTCATGGCAAGAAGAATAAAGTGCAAGTCGGACATCCTTGTCAATTCGGATTCGAAAAAAATCGGGATGTGGTCTTGGGATACGGAGTCCAAGATTTCTTTCGCCGTTGAGATGAATTCTCCCGAATAGATGGCATTCTGAATTTCAACTTGCTTCAAGCCGAACTCGGTGCGGTTGATTCTCTTGAAGACCTCCTTGATCATATCTGGAGAAATGTTGCCAAGATCTCTGACGACCACATTGTACCCCAGGAAATCGCTTTTTTGGTCGTCCGTCAACGATCTGTATTTCTTCACGCTTTTACCGAAAACCAGGGATTCCGGATTTTCATCGATGTACTCGACGATCGTACTCAATCGTTGCTGGCCGTCGACAATGACCTCTTGGGTTTCAATTTTAGCGATGTCAATTCCCGTTTGAGTAATATAGATTTCCGGAAAGGGAAGCCCATTGAGAATTGTGTCGATGAACGCTTCCTTGTGGGAAGATGTCCATACGTACTTTCTCTGAAAATCCGGCTGGAGGATCAGGGTTTTGTCTCTGATGCGACGATATAGTTCACTGATCTTCTTATTGCTCGGGCTCGATTGAATTTGAGTGGTCATTTTGTGATTAACTCCTGTTTACGCGAATTCCATTGGCCATCTGCGCCAAGTATGTTTCGAGGTATTTGAAGCTTTTATACAAACCGGCATTGACTTTATAGTTGCCGACTTCTGAGTGGTCATACGAGATACTTCGAAAAAATTCAAACCAATCGTCCTTTCCTATCTTCATTTGAAATGCAAGAGGTAATTTGTCCGGCCTCATCCATCCTTTCGCGAAGTACATGAGAAATTCTCGGTACATCTCATTTTCTCGCCTTGAGATCGTCACTTTCGCGGCTTCGATGTCATACTGGTACAGGGAAATCGCTTCGTGATACTTGTCAAACAATTGTTCATTCACAATGGCCACGTCGACATCCGAGTCGAAATTAAAGACGGAACCTTTATGAGGGCTGAATCCCAGCTTTGCCGAACCGACGATAAATACCTCGTGATAACCCAAATTGACACCAAGTTTCCATTGAAAGAAATGTGCAATGCGATTCCTGAAATCAAAATAATCGCCTTCCCGGTCTTTGAAGACCGAAGGTGTACCGTGCAAAATTGTTTTCTGCAAAAATGAGAGTTGCTCATCTCGCGTTTCGGCCAAGTCAATTCCTTTGAGGAAGTCATGTCGATTCATGGATCACCGTCATAGGTTGAAGCACTACACGTCGAGGTTCTTGACGTCGAGCGCGTATTTTTCGATGAATTCGCGGCGAGGCTCGACCTTGTCGCCCATCAGGATGCGGAACAAATCATCCGCGGCGGAGGCGTCTTCCATCGTCACCTGAATCAACGTCCGGCTCGTCATGTTGAGCGTCGTGTCGCGAAGCTCTTCGGCTTCCATTTCACCGAGGCCCTTGAACCGGGTGATATGGACCGCCCGTTGGTTGCGGACACCCTCGTGGATCGTGCCCAGCAGGTCCCGCAGATCGTCGATTCCCTGTCGCGTTTCCCCCTTCCTCAGGTAATACCGCGCCGTATCCGAACCGGTTCGCACCTGGGGCAACAGCGCGTCGATTTCGAAACCGAGGTTCCGCAGTTCGACAAGCAAACGGTTCATCGTCCGGACCTCGTGCAGTTCGACGATTCGCAGTTTCGGTTCCTCTTCGAAATGCGAGAGCCCGGTTCCGCCGCCGTTTTCATGATCGTTCTCATGGCCGTTTTCCGTGATCGACGCCTCACGTCCCGATTCCCGTTCGATATCGGCGAGAAAAGCGTCCATTTCGGCACGGTCGCGGAACCAGTGTTCCCGTTTGTCGTAGAAGACGTGATAGATCGGGAGTTTGGCCGAAATGGGGTCTTGCCGGACCGCGTGGTCCCGCAGGCTGATTCCGCGCCGTTCGAGTGCGACGATCGACTCTTCAAGCGAAGTGAGTATCCTGCACAATTTTTCCATTTCCCCTCCTTCGATCAATCGACCGTCGAGCGGATCGAAGGCGGCGCCTTTGAGGCCGATATCGAGGACGAGTTTCCGCATTTCCTCTTCGCTCTGGATGTACCGGTCTTTATGGCCCTTGCGCCGGACCCGGTAGAGGGGTGGGCAGGCGATGTAGACGTGGCCCGCCTTCACCAGTTCGTACATCTGCCGGTAGAAGAAGGTCAACAGAAGCGTACGAATATGCGAACCGTCGACGTCCGCATCGGTCATGATGACGATCTTGCCGTAACGTCGTTTCGCCAAGTCGATTTCTTCGCCGATCCCGCTGCCGAGCGCGGCGATCATGCTGCGGACTTCTTCATTGGCGAGGACTTTGTCTTCCCGGGCCTTGTAGGCGTTGATGATTTTTCC
>DOMV01000187.1 GCA_003509805.1 Planctomycetaceae bacterium | reverse complement strand
CTCCGTTGAACAACAGTTTTACACACTGGCTGAAAAACACGGTATCAAAATCGCCGGTTTCTTTTCGCACCTCGAAAAAAACGAGCTGAAATGATTATATTTTACCGTACCCTGAGCTGACGCTTCCAGAAGCCGCTCGGCGCCGTGATTGGATTCGGGTAAAATGATTGAAACAATGTTTTTCGAACAATTCACTCCCTTTCCCCTCGACGCCATGACCGACATGCGGCAAACCATTCTCGACGCGATGCGGTTTCGCTTCGCCTGTAAGCAATTCGATCCGAATCGCCCGGTGTCCGACGATGACTTCCGGTGCATTCTCGAAACGGCCCGACTTTCGCCCAGTTCGTTCGGATTCGAGCCGTGGCAGATTCTCGTGATTGAGGACAAGGAACTTCGGGAAGCGATTCGCTCCGTATCGTGGGGAGCCCAGACGCAGCTGCCGAGTTGTTCGCGCTTCATCGTCCTGCTCGCTCGAAAGCCGGAAGCGATGACGCCGACGTCCGATTACATCCAGCGGACGATCATGCAGGAAACGCAGCATCAACCGGACGATTTGCAGAAGGCCCGAACTCAGAAGTACGACACGTTCCTGAAAACCGATTTCGGTTACGGCGACAACCAGCGAGCGAAGTTCGAGTGGGCTTGCCGCCAATGTTACATCGCCTTGGGGAACATGTTCACCGCCGCCACGCTGCTCGGCATCGACTCCTGTCCCTGCGAAGGTTTTCAAAAAGAACCGCTCGAAAAACTGCTGGCGGAGCGGGGATTGTTAAACGGTAACGAATACGGAGTCGCTTGCATGGCGGCGTTCGGTTACCGCAAGGAACCGCCTCACCGTGAGAAAACCCGGCGGTCGATGGATCAGGTTGTCCGGTGGATTTGAGGTTGAAGTCATGTAGTTTACCGTTTTTTTCACCTCAACAAATTTCAGGGAGAACGACCATGAAACACCATTTTCAATTCATGACGTTTGCTGCCGCAATGTTGTTCGTCTTGTCGGCATTGGGTAATCTCCGGGCCGAATCCGGGGAAGGAATCCGTCACATCAAATTCGGCGACGTCGATTTTTACAGTATCCAGGACGATGTCGGCGAGATGGACAGCGGCGTTCTTATCACCAACGACAAGGCCGCCCTAACACGTCTCTCCCCGACCGGCAAGACACCGAGCAGTTATGCCGTCTTCGTCGTCAAAAAGGGGAATGACGTGGTGCTGATCGATACCGGCAAAGGGGGCAAAATGATTCCGCGATTGCAAGCCATTGGTATCAAACCGGAAGACGTGAAAAACGTCCTCCTGACGCATTCACACTTCGATCACGTCGGCGGATTGGTCAAGGACGGCCAGAAAGTCTTTCCGAACGCAACACTCTGGATCGACGCCGATGAATTATCGTTCTGGAAAACGGCCAGAAATAAATCTTATTGCGAACAGTGCGTCAAACTGTACGGCGAACCGAAATTCCTGACACCGGACGAAAAGACCGCCGCGATTTTTCCCGAACTGGTTTCCGTTCCTCTTCGCGGTCACACGCCGGGACAAACCGGATTTCTTCTTTCTTCCGGCGGTGTGAAACTGCTCGTCGTCGCCGATTTGCTGCACAACGGTGCCGTGCAGTTCGCGAGGCCGGACATCAGTATTCAGTACGACAACGACCCCAAACAGGCCGCCGAGGTCCGACGCAAAACGCTCCAGCGGGCGGCGGACGAACAACTGTTGATCGCCGCGAGCCATCTTCCGTTTCCTTCCGTCGGCACCGTGAAGGTCGACGGCGAAGGGTTCCGTTTTGAATCTCTTTCAGACAGCTCTACAAAAATGTCATTGTACAATTTTACCGTCAAGGATATCATCGGTAATGATTTTCCGTTCGAGAAGCTCAAAGGCAAGAAGATCATGATCGTGAACGTCGCCTCGAAATGCGGTTTGACGCCACAATACGAGCAGTTGCAGGCCCTTTACACCAAGTACGGAGCCGACGGCAAGTTCGTGATCGTCGGTTTTCCCGCCAACAACTTCGCCGCTCAGGAGCCGGGAACAAATGCGGAAATCGCTGAGTTTTGCTCGACGCGGTTCAGGGTTACCTTTCCGATGATGGAGAAAATTTCCGTCAAGGGTGATGACATGCATCCGCTGTACAAATATCTCACCGAAAAGAAGGAGAACGGCATCGTCGACGCTCCGGTGACGTGGAATTTCCAGAAATTCCTGTTCGACGAAAAGGGAAATCTCGTCGCCGTCGTCCCGCCGAAGGTAAAGCCGGACGCCAAGCCGATCATCGACTGGCTCGAAGGCAGATCCGTCGATTGGAACGAACTGAAGGCTGAGAAATAGGCCGCACCATAAATCCCGCAACGCACACATTCATACAACTCATCAATGGACGTTCTTTCGATCCCGTTCAACAAATTTCTCGGCCTTGAATTGTCGACCGATCCGGCATACCTGATGACGCTGCCGGCCAAAGCCGAGTTTGAAAACCACATCCAGACGGCTCACGCCAGCGCTTTGTTTGCCTTGGCCGAGGCGTCAAGCGGTTTGTTCTTGCTCCGCGAATTCGCCGAGGTCGAAAACACCGTGCCGGTCGTCCGTAACGTCGAGGTCAAGTACAAAAAGCCGGGCAAGGGAGCAATCTTTTCAAAGGCAACGCTCACCGTTGACAAAGTCGAAGTGCTGGAGGTCCTGAAAAACAAGCGTCGGACGCTGGTTCCCGTCCAAGTGACTCTTTACGATTCAAACGCCGTTCTCGTCATGCAAGCGACGTTCGAATGGTTCGTCCTTATCAACGCCGAGTGACCAATGCAATTCCTGGAACTGAAAATCCCGCCTCCGATCCTGGCCCTGCTGACGATTGCGCTCATGCTCGGTCTGTGGTGTTGCCGCCTTTGCCCGCTCGCGAATCCGTGGGCGATTCCGATGGTGGCTCTTTTCGCCGTAGTTGGAATTGCCTTTGGTTTCCCAAGCATGGTTCGATTCCGAAAGGCGGGAACGACAATCAAACCGACGCATCCCGAAAGGGCAACCCGACTTGTCGTGAGCGGCATGTATCACTTTTCACGGAATCCGATGTACCTTGGGGCGACCTTGATTTTGCTCGGCATTGGCATTTTTCTCGACGATGGTCTCGCCCTGCTGTCCGTTCCGCTGTTCGCCGTCTATTTGAACTATTTCCAGATCATCCCGGAAGAACGGGCTCTGGAAGAACTGTTTGGCGACGAATACCGCGATTACAAAAAACGTGCCCGACGCTGGATTTGAACCATTTTACCAATCATGAACCCAATCGACCTTCACATTCACACGAAGTTCAGCAGCGACGGTGAGTTCACGCCCGAAGAGATCGTCAGCATGGCGTCCGGTATCGGGCTGAAGACCATTGCCGTGACCGATCATAATTCGGTCGGAGGGATTGCCGAGGCCGTGAACGCGGGGCAACGATTGGGAATCAATGTCATTCCCGCTATTGAGATCGATTGTAGGTTTAAAGAGATCGACTTGCATTTGCTGGGATATCGCATCGATTATTCCGGCTCGCGATTCGACGAACTTGAGGGGAACGTCTTTCGACAGGAATCAACAGCCAACCGGGAACGAATCGAGAAACTGTTGCGAAATACCGATCTGAAACTCGATATCGATTCCTTTCTGGCGAAGTCAGGAAATCGAATCATCACCGGTGAAATGATTGCCGAAGAACTTATGACACTACCGGAAAACAGCCGGAGCGAATATCTGATTCCTTATCTTCCGGGTGGTCAACGAAGCGATTCGCCGTTCGTGAATTTCTACTGGGATTACTTTTCCCAAGGCAAAATCGCCCATGTTCCGATTGATTTCATTTCCTATCACGAGGCGGTGCGGTTGGTGAAAAATGCCGGAGGAATTCCGGTCATTGCTCACGCCGGAGTCAATTTGCGGCATTGCCCGGAACGTGCTACGGATTTGATTGACGCCGGGGCCGAGGGGCTTGAAATCTACAACACCTACCATACGCTTGAACAGTCGCTGTATTTACGGCATCTCGCGGAAGAACGCCGTCTTGTCATGACGTGCGGCAGCGACTTTCACGGCAAAACGAAACCGAACGTCAAACTCGGCGTCTTTCCAATGGAATCCGCCGAGGGATTGGGAATTTGAAACAACGTAAAAAACAATGAATCGCACCATGAAACTCAGCATGTACGTCGCGATCAGCCTCGACGGGTTCATTGCCAAGCCGGACGGCAACATCGACTGGCTGACCGAGGACGTTTCGCAAACCGATCTTGAAAACGACGACGATTACAAGGCATTTCTCGCTTCGGTCGACGCCCTCGTCATGGGCGGGAAAACGTATCGGCAAGTCCTGACCTTCGACGAATGGCCATATTGTGGAAAGAAATGTGTCATTGTTTCCCGCACGGAAACAAAAGCGGACTTGCCGGACGTTTCGTTGACTGCCGATTCACCGGAACAAGTCGTCCAGCGTCTGCAAAACGAGGGCTGCCGTCATGTTTGGATCATGGGCGGCGGCAAAATTCACTCGTTGTTCCTGCGAGCCGGACTGATCGACGAAATGCGGGTTTTCGTGATGCCAAAAATCCTCGGCGAAGGCATTCCGCTGTTCGCCCCGCCGGTCCCCGACGTCCGTTGGAAGTTATTGAGCCAGAAGGAATGGCATTCTACGCCGTTAAGTGT
>DOMV01000379.1 GCA_003509805.1 Planctomycetaceae bacterium | reverse complement strand
GGCGACTTCGCGGCCGAGGTATTTGCCGTAGTTTTCCGGATCGGAAATCAGGCGATACCCGATCTGGTCGATCCGCAGCCGGGACCAATCGGTCCGTTTCGGTAGCGACCGAAGGTAGGACTTGATATCGGCGATCAATTCCGGAATCTTGATCTCCCGGGCCGAGAGGACGACGTTTTTTCCGTTACGAAAACGGTATCGCAGGTCGGTTCCCCTCCCGGCGACGTTCGACGGGACCGCTTCGAACGTTCCCCGGTTTTTAACGATCTGGTCGAGCCGTTCCCGCCATTGCGTCCGTTTTGCCGTCACGGCGGTCGGGTAATCTTCGAGCAGTTGGCGCCAATACGCCGCCGACCGGGGAAACTGCCGCCGGTTTTCCATGATTTCCGCCAACGCGGTCAACGCCTCTTCCCGGGCCGTGAGATTTTCATCGACGATCCGCTTGCACAGGGCGATCGGGTTGAATTCCCCGGGAAGCGTGAAACGTTTGACGCCGTCGGCGAGTTTGGCGATCGTTTCGTCGTCCGTGAGCGTGTCGAGCGCCCGGAGCGCATCACGAACGGCCCCGGCATCGTCCGTATCCGCGCCCTCGCCGGAATGATAACCGAAGAAAGTCGGATAATCCCGCAGTGTTTCGACGCCGAACTGGGAATCGTTGAACCGGGCCCGTTCGAATAACGTTTCGCCGAGCAATTCGGGGGCGGCATTCGCGGCCCGATCCAGGCACCAGCGCCAGCGCTGCCCGTCGCTCCGGGCCGATTCGAACGTTTCCGGGAGCGTGTAGCAGACCGGGTTGCCGTCCGAATCGACCGGGGCGAAGGTTCCTCCGGCGAATCGCGCATTTCCGGCGTCGTAATCCGGCAGCGACTCCAGATCGGTCGTCGTTTGAAGCCGCCAGGCGGTGTTTCCTTCCCGTTGCCAAAGCAGACATGCGGCAAAATCGAGGTAAAATTCGCCGAGTTCCCTTTTGGCGACAGGTTTGGCGGCACTGTTATCGGCACTGTTATCGGCGACACGGTTGTCAACACCGTCGATGAACCGTTTTTCGGCGGCCCGCATCAACGATAGCGCCCGGGCACGGTCCCGGTCCCGGCTGTCTTGCCATTGCCCCGTCCCGGCGTTTCCACGGACGAAGCGATTGTCGATTACGTGCCCGAAATGTTGCAAGGAAACGTACGCCATCGCGACCGCATGGAGCACTTTCCCGTTTCGGGCATGAACGGCGGCCGTTTTCTCAAGATATTCGTCCGCTTCATTGATCCGGTTGAGCCGCGCGAGCGCTTCGACGACGAGCGGGACGGCTTCGCCGATGCGGTCCGGGTCGGAACCGGGATCGAGCGACCAGGGCCGGAGCGATTCGAGCGCCTCCTTGGGCAGGTTTTCCTCCCGGAGTTTTTCCTTCGCCCGGGCGAGGACATCGTTCGCACGATCCTCCGCGCGGTTCACGGGGACAAACACGACGCATGTGGCCACGCACATAGCCGCGCACGCGGCCGGGAAGAATAGTTTTCGCAACATCATTCAAAAAGAAGGTAGGGAGATTGAAGCGCGGGTTCGGTCGACCGATCGCGCGCCGGCCTCGTTCGGAAATCGCCGGAGCGTTTACCGGTATTTTTTGTACACTTTATGCCGCCACCGGGGATCGGTATGGAACGTCTTCATCGGCGAGGAAAACGCCGCGGGCGAAGGAGCGGGGCCGCGATACGCTCCCGATCCGCCGTAACTCCTGCCGTATCCTCCGCCGTATCCGTAGACCGGACCGATCACGGGAACGACGCCCGTCACGAAAGGAACCCGGGTTCCGTAATAGACGCGGGAGGGATACCCGTTCAGCGCGACGCCGGAGATCGCCGTGCCGGAAAACATGGAGGAACCGTTTCCCTGATAGACGACCAGGGGCGGAAAAATACCGTAAAACGGGGGCAGGACGAGCGCACAACCGTTGCGGTAACGATAGGCGTCGAACCCGAACCCGTTTCCGGAGTAAAAACCGTAACCGTGCCCGTGGTTCATTTGCCCGAATTGGAAGCGAAAGGATGCGACCACCGGGTTGGAAACGTTCGGCATCGCCGCCGTCGGGAGCGGTTTCGGTGTCAGGAGGGACAGCGAACCCGGCGTCGCTTTACCCGCGGAACCACCGGCCCAATAGGACGACTTCGCCGCGCTTTTGTCCGTTTTTTTCCCGGACGCATCCCGGGCGGCAAGCGGTGGCATGAAGGAGATCGACATCACCAATGCGGCAATCGGAATCGATAGGCGTGCCATGAAAAATCCTCCTCTCTTGCGACTCCATCCGGATTCTATACCGTCAACGGCCTGGAATTGTTCCCGCGCACAACCGCCTGCCGCCCGAACGATTCGTTTAAGTCATTGTACCAAAAAGGTTAAGGGCGAGCGAGCATGGCGGGCGGACTTGACCGAATAGTCGTTTTCATCGCGTTCCCAGTATACTCCGTTTCCACGGGGAAAACAAGTATGAAAAAACGACGAAAAAAACGAAGGGCGCGGTCGATTCACCGCTTTTCCATCGAATCGACGACCGCCCGCACGACCGATTCCGGCAAAAAACTCCGCAAGGTCGCTTCGTCGGCGACGGAGGCGATTTCCTTGATGAGCGAACTGGAAACGTGGGCCAACTCGCCGTCGGCGACCATGAAGAGCGTTTCGACGTCCGGCGCCAGTTGTCGGTTGGCCATCATCATGGTCAACTCGGCCGGGATATCGGTGATCGGCCTCACGCCGCGCACCATGATTTTGGCCCCGCATTGCTGGACGAAGCGCACCGTGAGGCCCTCGTAGATTTCGACGGTGATATTCGGGAGATGGGCCGTCGAACGACGAACCTGTTCGGCACGTCGCTCCGCGGGAAACCAGGGTTGCTTTTCCCGATTGATCCCGATCGCGACGATCAGGCGGTCGAACAGCCGGCTGGCCCGCTCGACGACGTTCAAATGACCGAGGGTGAACGGATCGAACGAACCGGGATAAACCGCGACGTGCATGACGGACTCTCAATAGTAATCGGGGAAAAAACAGGCGTCGGGACTTGCCGGGCTCCATTCCGGTCTACCGCACCTCAGTCTCCCGTCAGTTTACCGTACGCAACCCGCCGCTGTAAACCCCGTTGCCCGTTTCAGGTAGGCGGGCAAAAACAACGGCGCGCCGAACGCCGGATGCGGGTTGACATTTCACGATAAACCGGGAAAATGACGGGAAGTGTAAAGTCGGAAGGGGGGCGTGGTGAATTGACAATGGATAATTGGCAATGGATAACGGGGGGAACGCAAGCGGATTCCTTGTCGTGACGGTTGGATTGCGTCTTTTCGTTATCAATTGCCCATTGTTAGTTGTCAATGCAGCCCGCCGTCTTTCCGGCTGTTGTTCCCAAAACGTGCGATATTGTCACCGTTTGCCGTAATTGTAAAGTCGGAAAGGGATTGCATAAAAGCCGGGAACGAAACGCTGTGACGGGAGTTTTGCATCAATCACGAATGGGGACGAAATGGTAAAAACCTTGAAAGATGCGTATGATGTGATTGTCGTCGGTTCCGGGCTGGCCGGAATGACCGCGGCCAATATTCTCGGTAAAACGGGCCATTCCGTTTTGCTCTTGGAGCGCCACTACAAACTGGGCGGACTCGCGACGACTTTTGCCCGGACCGGGGGGCATCTTTTCGATATTTCCCTCCACGGTTTCCCGGTCGGCATGGTCAAAAGCTGCCGGCGCTACTGGAACGCGGAAATTGCGGACCGGATTGTCCAGCTTCGCCGAATTCGCTTTGACAATCCGCAGTTTTCGCTCGAAACAACGTTCAGCCGGGAGGATTTCACCCGGTTGCTCGTCGAAAAATTCGGTGTCGCGGAGCCGACCGTGGTCGCGTTTTTCGATAAAGCCCGCAATATGAGTCATTATGACGACCAGCAGTTGAGTACCCGGGAACTTTTCGACGAATTTTTCCCCGGCCGCGAGGATGTCATCCGTTTGTTGATGGAACCGATCACGTATGCCAACGGTTCGACGCTTGAAGATCCCGCGTTGACCTACGGCATCGTCTTTTCGAACTTTATGTCGAAAGGGGTGTTCACGTTCCAGGGAGGAACCGACCTCCTGATCCGGCTCATGCGCCGCGAACTGGAAAAAAACGGCGTCGATGTCGCTTTAAGCTCTCCTTGTGAACGAATTTGCATCGAAAGCAGGAAAGTCGTCGGCGTCCTGGTAGGCGGTGCGGTCGGCGGTGTAGTCGACAAAGGGCGATTGATCCGCTCGAAGGCGGTTCTTTCCAACGCGAATCTCAAGGGAACGATTCTCCAATTGGCGGGCGAGGAAAGCTTTGCACCGGAATTTGTCGCCGAGACCAAAGCGGTGCGCCTGAATAATTCGAGTACCCAGGTTTACATCGCGCTCAAACCGGGCGAACAACTGGACGGCGATCGTTGCGGGGACCTGCTTTTCACCTCAACCGCCCCGGCATTTCGAACGGAACTCCTTCTTAACAGGAGTATTACAAGTCGGACGTATTCTTTTTATTACCCGAGTGTCCGGCCGGACGCTCCAAAACAGGCCGATCGATATTATGTCGTCGCCAGCACGAACGCCAATTATCACGACTGGGCTGACCTTTCCCCGGCCGATTATGGGGCAAGTAAACGGGAATTGATGGAATCGACGCTCGACCACCTTGATCGTTATGTCCCGAACGTCCGTGAAAAGACGGCGCACATCGAGGCGGCGACGCCGGTGACCTTCAGGCGGTATACCGATCATTGGGGCGGCGCGAGTTTTGGGACGAAATACGAGGGATTGGCCGTCAGCCGTCAACTTCATCAACAAATCCCGGGCCTCTTTCACAGCGGCAGCGTCGGTATCATCATGTCCGGCTGGCTCGGGGCGGTCAACTACGGCGTTATCGCCGCCAATGACGTCGATGCTTTTTTGCTCGAAACGCGATGACACTCGAAACACGGTGACACTCGAAATGCAGTGACACTCGAAACGCGATGACTATTGCTCTCCTCGAAAAAATGGGACCTTGGCGCCAGGTTTAACATTCGGTTCAACATTCGGCTCAACACTCGCGGCCAAAAGGGCTTTCATCGCCATGTTCAGGATACGCCGTGTTCAGGAAGCCCCTCGTCTCCTTATTTATGCGGCTCATTTTTATGCGGAGCGCGGTTGATATACCGAAGCCGGTTGAGTTTTCCGCCTGATTCGCCTGTTTCACTCTCCGAGCAGTGTTGTTTCCGATGGGCAGGCTCCTGAATCGTCGGCTTCGGGAAATTTCAATGGTTTTCAGTATACGCACAGACGGGAAACGCAATGAAACAACCGGGCAATGAAACAACCAGGCAATGCAACGACCGGGAACGGGCCATTCCGTTTTGCGTTTCCCCAACTTACCGTTCACTTGCGGCGGCCCCGGTTTTCGCGTAAAATTGCCCTTTTGGAATCGGACCGCAACCGCCCGGAAACATGCCGCAGAAGAACCACTTCCATCCGGAAACGCTGAAACGTATTACACGGCTTGACTTGCGCGCCCGGCACGTCGTCGAGGGTTTTTTGAGCGGTATGCACAAGAGCCGGCATTTCGGCAATTCGGTCGAGTTTCGCCAACATCGCCAATATGTCGTCGGGGACGACCCGAAAAACGTCGACTGGAAGGTCTGGGCCAAACAGGATCGTTTGTACGTCAAGCAATACGAAGTCGATACGAATCTACGGCTCACCCTCCTGCTTGATGTTTCGCAAAGCATGAAATACGGCTTCGGGGCGATGAACAAGTACGATTACGCATGCACGCTTGCCGCCTCGCTGGCGTTCCTGGCCATTCGACAGCAGGATGCGGTCGGCTGCATCACCTTCGAGAAAGACGCCGAATCGCTGCTCCCGCCACGAATGAAACGCTCGCAACTCGACGCCCTCGTGGGAACGTTTCGGCGAAGCGATCCGGCGAAAACCGGGCCGTTGTCGGCGGAACCGCTGGAACTCGGCGAGGTGCTCCGGGATGTCAAAGGCGTCCAACCCTCGCTCCGGGACGCCCTCCGGGAAGCGGCCGAGGCGACCTCGGGCTACGGCCTGATCGTCCTGATTTCCGATTTGCTCGTCCGGCGCGACGGTCTGTTTGCCGGACTGAGGTACTTGCGCAGCCGCGGACACGACGTTCTCGTCCTGCATGTCATGGACGACGACGAACTCGATTTCACGCTCGGCGGGGCGACCCGCTTCGAAGGACTGGAATTGCCGGTCCAGGTTCGTTGCGATCCCCGAATGCTCCGCGCGGGATACATGGAGGCGCTCGACGCCTACCTCGAAGAAGTCCGCAAAGGATGTTCGTCGCACCGGACCGATTACGGTTTGTTTCGCACCAGTACGCCGGTCGACGCGGCCTTGAGCGCCTACCTGAGCCGCCGCAGTACGGTCATACGCAAAAAGTAATTGACATCATGCCTTTGATCGAAGGATTTTGGGTACGGAATTATCGCGTGTTGAAGCAGATCTCGCTGGGATCGAGTTTCCAACACACGACCGTCATCCAGGACGACACCGGGTTGCCGCCGTATGAACTGCGACCGTTCACCGTGATCGCCGGCGGGAACGGTGCCGGCAAAAGCACGGTGCTCGACGTGTTTTCCTTCCTTGCCGACTGCCTCAACGAAGGGGTCGAATCGGCATTCCGCAAACGAAACGGATTTCATTCGGTCATCTCCCAAGGGTGCGACGAGGACGACCCGATTTCCATCGGAATCGTTTTTCGCGCCTGTGCGGACCCGAGGCCCTTGACCTATGTCGTCAGTTTCGAAGCGCCCAGTGGGCGTGCCCTGCGTGTCGCCAACGAGGCGATCCTCTACCGGTCGAACGAAAGCAATCCGACCAACACGATGCTGCTGTTTTTTCAAAACGGCCTCAAAACGACCCGGCACGTCGCGCCGTGGCCCGGGATGAGGAGGGACGACCTGGAAAAAGTCAAGGCGACCGACTCGCGCCGTTTGGCCCTCCCGTTTCTCGGCGAATTCGAGGATTTCCCGGATGTGTGCCCGCTGTTCCAGAACATGAGCCGCTGGGGAAACCAGTCGATGTCGCTTGATCTTTCCGCGGCCCTCGCGCCGCCCCTGATTCCCCGACTGAACAACGAGCAGCGAATCAACCGCCTCCTCGAACTGATCAAATCGATGGAAGAAAAACACCGGTTCGATTTTCCGGGAATTCTCAATGAAATATCCCAAAAACTGCCGGGCGTCGACCAGATACTCATCGAACGGACGGAATCGGGCCGATGCGTGCTTCGTTTCAAAATGGAGGCGTTCGAACGGCCGCTCGAAGCCCATGAAATCGGCCGCGGCATGCTCCTGTTTTTCGCCCACATGCTCCAACTGGAAGATTCGATTCCGACGCCGCTTTTCGGGTTCGACGATGTGGAAGAAGGATTCGATCACGCGTTTTGCCGCCTGCTCGCCGAACGATTGTACAACCATGTGGACATGATCGGCAGTACGCAGTTTTTTGTGACGGCCCACGCCCCGCGGTTTCTCGATTGCGTCGATCCGCGAGACGTCTGGATACTTGAAACCGGACTCGACGGATTCACCTCGGCATTCCGGGCAAGCGACGACCTGGCCAATTACGACCCCTCGCAGTTCACCGCGTCGACACGATGGTTTACAGATTACGTGGGCCGATCCGGCCCGGTCGGCGGTTGAATACGGCGTCGTATACGGCGGCTGAATACGATGGTCGTATACGGCGGTCGTATGCCGAATGACATGGAAATGTCCCGAAGCCGATTCCCGGGAAGCCTGCCCGCCGGAGACAGACGGGCGGAGCAAACGGAACCCCCGACCGGCTTCGGCGGAAAAAAATCATTCGGTCGCAACGACGTATCGATCAAGGGAGCATTTTTCCTCTTCGTGATACATCCGTTGACGGGATATCAAAAGATCCCAATCGATCGCCAGAGCGTCGAATTCCGGGCCGTCCACGCAGGTGAATTTGGTTTCGCCCCCCACTTCGACGCGGCATCCGCCGCACATGCCTGTGCCGTCCACCATGATGGAATTGAGGGAGACGATTGTTTTGATGTTTTTCGGCCGCGTGACTTCCGTCACCGCCCGCATCATGACGGGAGGGCCGATGGCGATGACGCGGTCTATTTTCTCGCCCGCGTCGATCATTCTCTGGAGAGGGACGGTGACGAGGCCCTTTTCCCCGACTGTGCCGTCGTCCGACATCAGGTACAGCGTGTCGGAGGTCGCGCGCATCCTGTCGTCCCAGAAGACGAGGTCTTTGTTCCGGAAGCCGATGATGGAGAAGACTTTGTTCCCCGCCTCCTTCATCGCTTTCTGTATGGGGTAGACGGGGGCGATGCCGAGGCCGCCGCCGACAAAGACGACTGTGCCGAAGTTTTCAATTTCCGACGCGTGGCCGAGAGGACCGACAATGTCTTTGACGCGGTCGCCTTCGCGGAGGTCGTCGAGTTTATGGCTCGCGAGGCCGACTATCTGCATGACGAGGGTGAGGAGGCCGGTGTCTTTGTCGAAGTCGGCGATGGTGAGGGGGACGCGCTCGCCTTTTTCATCGCCGCGCACGATGACGAACTGCCCCGGCTGCGCCGA
>DOMV01000308.1 GCA_003509805.1 Planctomycetaceae bacterium | reverse complement strand
CGCCGCGCCGGACGGCAAGGCTCACCCGGTCGCATTCGATCAGGCGGCGCCCTTCATTGACGATCGTGAACGCCGTTTGCCGGACATCGAGCGAACGATGAATTGAGCGGGTAAATTCCTCCAGGAGCGTCCAAAGCGATTGGCGATTCCCGAAATGCCGGAGCTGCCGATTCTTGTAATAATCGGTGGCCAGTAAACAGGACTGCGCGAGAAACCGGACAAAGCCGCGCTGCGCTCCCGGAGACGTATCGGGACGCTGAAATATCTCGACCAGTCCGACCGTCTCCAATTCCGTCCTGATGGGACAGGAAACGATCAGCGTAGCCGTCGGATTGCCCGCCTCGCCGCCCTCGACGGCGACGGAAAGATTGTTCGCCGAAGCGGCCGGTCCGGCGTATCCCGAATGCGCGGGCACGAGCGTTCCGCCCTCGGGACCTTCGAGCAGCCGGTAAAGCAGGCGGCTGTGCTGTTTTTCCCCTTCCCCGGAACCGCGGATGTCGATCGCCTGAAGGTTGATCTGGTAAGACAGGGTCAATCCGCCGCGGGGATCGAATATCCAAACCGCGCCGGCGACGGCGGCCATCGACGCGACGACGCGGGAAAGGAATTCGGCATGAAATTCTTCCGGGGTGATATCGGTTTTCGCCAACTGCGAAAGCTCCGCTAGGACGGCGCGGATATGCTGCTTGGTTTCTTCGATGTCCCCGGTTTGGTGAGATGGTTCGGAACTCATGCAAAAAATCGCATTAACGGCGTGCCGGGCGGCGCAACCGCCGGTTTTCCAGGACGGATTTTATTTCGGCAACAGGATGGTTTCGTTTTCCTTGAAACGGGCATTGCGGATTTCGCCCTCGTTGATCCGGTAGGAGATTCGCAATTGCTTGGGTTTCCCGTTAATCGGATCGCCGAAAACGGCGTTGTATTTGTCGATTTCAATGAGGCGGGTCCCGTTGAAGGCCCGTTTGACCTGTTCGAGAACGGAAATTTGCTCCGCTTCCGCATCGGTGCCGTAAACGGCGCCGAGGATTTCGACCTTGATATCCTTTTCATCGCCCACTTCTTTCAGTATCTGCTGGAATCGGAGCTTGGCGACCGCTTCGTTCGGGTTGAATCGCGGGACACGGTTCGGCATCAGCTTCAGTTCTCCGAACATTTTGCTCGTATCGCCGTCCTGCCGAAGGTTGAATCGATTGATTCGCGGGGCGGTCGCGATCCGGGGCCGAATCGGCGGGATGGTTTCAATGGTCGGCGAAACCGGATCGTACATCGCCCTGATTTCCTCGTCGCCGAGATAAGGCCCGTTGAGATCGACCCACGCGATGAGGCGCTGAATATCCTCGCCTTCGACTTTCACGCCGTTATGCTCGCCGCTCATCGCGTTATGGACCAGCTTGCTGACCGGCGAATAGGCCGAGTACGGCGGGAGCGTCTTCAAATTGTCCGGGTCGTCCCGCCCATATCCTTCGACGACGAAGACACCGGCGATATTCCTGGGGACGTTGCGTTCATCCCTCGGTTTGGCACCGCCCCAGGGAGTCGGCCCGGAAACCATCTCCAGGTACGGCTCGTAAAACGGGCTGATCTCGTCCTGGTTGTAAACCCAGCCCCACCAGCCGTGCGTCGAGGGCCGGAAAGTCATATTCAGCTTGGCGTACGCCGCGTGTTCCGGGTTCTGGTGGCACTGCGCACAATGCTTGTCGAGAACCGGTTGGACGAAGCGCGCATAGCTGATGCTTTCTTCCGTGCCCCAACTCGGCGGGGTCGGCGGCTTCGCTCCCTTCGACATCGCTTTGCCCATTTGGCCGCCCAGCAACCCTTGGTTGCCCCGCGTGGCCAAGTTCGATTCGTGACAGCCGAAACAGCCGCGAACCTCGCCGGGCATCACGTTCGTAAAGGAGCGCATGACGTGAATCGCACGCCCTTCGGCATCGAGCATCTCGAAGAAAATCGCCTCGCCGGGCGGAACTTCGAACGCGACGCTCCCGTCGTCTTCGATCGGGACGGTTCCGAGGATGCGTTTGACACCCTCCGCCTGCGTGACGCTGACGGCCGGTCCGTCGTGCTGAACGGTCTTGTGCCAGGTCGTATAGGTCTTCGGGTCCATCTGGATGACGCGGATCGCTTTGCCCTTCTCCTTGAGGACGGCCGGCGCCCCTTCGAAAACGTTGCTGCTGTACAAAATGCCGGGTGCGGGCGTCTCACCGCTTCCGATCACCGGCCAGTTGACCAAATCCGGCTTCACGGTCGGCATGTCGCGGGCGGCAAGCGGAATCGCATGATAGGCGTTGTGTTCGCCGCGATAGATCAGTTCCTTGTTCCCGTAAACATCCATCAGATAAAGCCGGAAAAACCAGCCGTTGTCCGGGCCGCTGTAAAGATGGCCGCCTTCCCGGGCCGAAACAAGGAAATATTCTTCGGAAAGCGGATAAGGGGTCTTGTACGCGAAAATCTTGCCGCTCGGGTGATAGTCGACGGTCGGTTGCGGATCGGCGGGACCGTTGCCGACTTCCGGCCACGCGACTTCCCGGGTCACGCGGGTCAGGCCGTGAGGATAATCGAGACCGGCGTTCGGGTCGATGATCCCGATACTGCCGTTGAACCAGGCGTGATGGCCGACCGCGGTGAACATGATCTTGTTACTTCCGGGAATCGCGCGCGCCTCGGTGAGTACGTCGGGCCAAACGGACTGGTTGCCCCAGAGTATTTGCGTGTTCGTCCCGTCCGGATTGCAGGTCCACAGTGATTGGACTCGCCATAACGCCTTGTCCGTGTACTCCCAACGGGTAAAAATGACCCGACCGTCGTTCAAAATCGACGGCAGGTATTCCGGTTCGCCATTGCCGGAAACGACATAAATGTTCTTCCCGTCTCCATCGCAACGGGAAAGGGCGAACGAATGGGTCATCGGCATGCAACGCACGTAGCTGTGCTGCCGGCTTGAGCAGAACACGATTTTGCCGTCCGGCGAGAAAACGGGATCAAGATCGTCGTAATCGCCGAATGTTAATTGTTTTACGTCGCTTCCGTCCGCGTTGCAGCGATAGAGGTGAAATGATTTTTCGCCTTTGGGCTGGTAGCTGAAAAGAATTTCCTTGCCGTCGAAAGAGAGGTCGGGCCTCCAAAAACTGCCGTCGAATTCCGGCAGGATATTTTGGACGTCGCTTCCCGGGTGAAGGCCGACCGTGACCATCCGACCGCCCGGCTCGGCCATGAAGCCGTTCCGGTGCCGGGCTTCATGTCCCCATTCATCCGTCGCATCGCCTTTTTTCCCTTTGGGATATGGATTGTCGATCAACAGGATGCGGTCGAATGTGACCAACGGGTTTTTGAAGAATATATCCCGCTTGAGCCGGCGGACGGCGAAATAACGATCTTTCAACCCGTTGCCGGAAAGCTCCGTTTTGCCGGCCAATTCCGCAGCCAGTTTTTCAAGGGCGGCTTCTTCCCCGGACAGATCGCCGACTCCTTCCATCGCGCCGATTCTTTTCAGCATTGCCGACGTCCGTTCGATCTCGGCGGCGATCGTTTCGTTCGTGATGGTGCCATCGACCTGGAACAACCATTCTTCCTGAAGCTGCGAAATACCCTTTTCGGAAATTTCCGCAAATGCGGCCTGCGCCATCAAAACGCATAAACAGGCGGCGCAAATACCCTTGAGCGGTGCAATCGGCATGGCGTTCTTCTCCTGCTGTCAGTCCATGTTATTGAAAAAAACCGGACGGTGAACCGGTGTGACAAGCGATTTTTTCAGTTTTTGGCAAACGAGAAACGGAGCGAGAAAACGAGCGAAAAAACGGCGCCGGAAAAAGGCGCCCGGAGATAAATGTATCGCCCCGGCAACGAAAAGTCAAGAATGGACATCGGAATTTCACGAGCCCTGTTTGCGAACACAGTGGAAAAGCGCCGTATCCTCGGCGGCGTTGGCACGAAGAACCTTGAAATCGCAACCAAGCGTCAATATACTGTAGGCATATCGATCCTGTAAGCATATCGGGAACGGGAGGCGGGAACAGGTTGGTGCGTGTCGTTTACGGCAACGAACACGTCGATGAAAAAGGCGATGGGAAAAGCGATGAGAAAGGAGAGCATGATGGAATCCACAGACGGTACACCCAAGGGGTTTCGGCTGCATCTGGCCTTGTTCGGGCGTAGAAACGCGGGCAAATCCTCCTTGTTGAACATGATGTCGCGGCAACAGAGTTCTCTCGTTTCCGAGATTGCCGGAACGACGACCGACCCGGTCGAGAAACCGATGGAACTTCTCCCGATCGGGCCGGTGCTGTTCATCGACACGGCCGGGATCGACGATGTCGGGACGCTCGGCCGGTTGCGTATCGAAAAGACCCGGCAGGTATTCGAACGGACCGATATCGGGCTCCTTGTCGTCGGTGACGGCGTTTGGGGAGATTTTGAACGGTCGATCGGGTTCGAACTTGCCCGTCGCAAAATTCCGTTTTTGGTCGTCTTCAGCAAAAGCGATATCGTCCGCCCGTCCGAAGACACATCCGGCCGGCTTGAATCCGCGAAGATTCCCCTCGTCGTCCTGTCCGCATTCGACCCGAACGGTCGCAACGCCTTGCTTGAAGGATTACTGGAACTCGTGCCGGAAACGTTTCTTTCGCCGCCGCCGATTCTCGCCGACCTGTTGCCCGCCGGTGAACTGGCCGTTTTCGTCGTGCCCATCGACAAGGAAGCGCCCAAGGGACGTCTGATCCTGCCGCAGGTCCAGACGATTCGCGACGTGCTCGACGGCGATCAAGGCTGCCTCGTCGTCAAGACGGGACAACTCAAGGATGCGTTGGATCGGTTGAACCGGCCCCCGGCGATCGTCGTTACCGATTCCCAGGTTCTCGACGAAGTGGGCGCCCTCGTTCCGAGAGACATTCCGCTCACCACGTTTTCCATTCTGTTCGCGCGACAAAAAGGGGATCTCGCGACCATGGTCGACGGTGCGCGGGCGATCGGTAAATTGCCCCCTCAAAGCAGGGTCCTGATCGCCGAATCGTGCGGGCATCACCCGATCGCGGAGGATATCGGAACGGCTAAAATTCCGAATCGACTCCGTCAAACCGTCGGTCCCGATTTGACGATCGAGCATGTGCATGGACACGATTTTCCCGCGTCCCATGTCGCCGACTGGGATCTCGTCATCCATTGCGGAGCCTGCATGTGGAATCGGCGCGAAATGCTCAGCCGGATGATGCATTGCCGCGCAAGCGGTGTTCCCATCACGAATTACGGGCTGGCAATCGCGGCGATGTCGGGCATTCTGGAGCGGGCGATCGAACCGTTCGGCATCGAATGACTGAAGCCGGCGGGAGCTTTCATGCGCTTCGTCCCGGAAATGTCCCGGAGCTTTTTGCTCTCCGTGAAAAAAGGGAGCCGAAAAAAGGAAACCGTGGTACCATATTCACCATTCGCGGTTTCGGGGCTTCAACACCGTGCTCAGACAACACCGTGTTCAGACAACACCGTGCTCAGACAACACCGTGCTCAGACAACACCGTGCTCAGGGGGCCCCCTGGCCTATTTTTTACGCGGTGTACGGTCGTTCTTGGGCGTTTCCGCCCGTCTGCAAGGAAAATAATCGGCAATTCCGTGAATACGGGATATTTTTTGCGTCACGATTCGAAAGTTCGTCGCTGTACTTTTGCAGTTCGAGGTCGATTTTGGTGGTGTGTTCCCGTTTGGTTGTGTTTTTCCGTTAAAATGGGCAATTGATCTTCGCGTTTCCAATCGTGTTTGCCGCCGGTCCGCCCTTCCGGGAATCATAATGTCGGGAATCATAATGCAGGAAATCAATGTCGAAACCATAACATCCCTTTTTCAATTGCATTACGGTTTGTTGTTGGGCGTCGCGCGCCGTTATGCCCCGGCCCCCGATTTGGTTCACGATATCGTGCAGCAGGCTTTCGTGGATTTCGTGGACGACGCCTTGAAAGGAAAGCGGGATTTCAGCCGTGATATTTCGCCGTTGCTTTACCGGATCGTTAAAAATCGTGCCATCAAGCACTGGGCCGAGCGGCGAAAAAACATGCCCGAAACGCTGCAAAAAATCGCCCAAAGGCTCTCGGCGGACGCGAATGACGACGTTCCGGAGCATTGGCAGGACGAGGTGCGATACCTCGAAGAGTGTGTCCGTTCCTTGCCGGAATCGAGTCGCCGGTTGATTGAACAGCACTATCGGCAGGGGATTTCCATGGAAGAAATGGCGCGACGCGGTCGGCGCAATCCCGCCGCGGTGCGCCAGGCGATTTGCCGGATTCGGCTTCGTTTAAAGGGGTGCATTGAAAAGAAACGGAATCGAAACGACGATTTTTCCGCCGGTTTCGATATGGAAAACACGCCGAAAGAACGATCATGAATCATCCGGGCCACCATGACAAGGGTCGAGCCGAAGACCTCTTACAGCGGTTTTTCGACGGGGAGATCAGTGCCGGGGAAGGCGAAGAGCTCCTGGCCCTCTGGGACGCTTTTCCGCAGTGGGAACAGGAAGCGCGAAAGCATTATCAGGTCGAATACCCCTTGGTTTTCTTTTTCGCCGCCGAAAAAACACCGCTTGTAATTCCGCCGCCGGCCGTGTCCCTGAAATCGCTCGCGGAACAATTCGGCGGTTTCCGTCCCCGGGCCGACGGTCAAGCCCTTGCCGAAGGAAGGCATCCCGCTGTTGCGGCGCAAACAGCGGAATCGATTGACGGTTCGGGATCACTGTACGGTTCGGGATCACTGTACGGTTCGGGATCACCGCAAGGGTTCGCCGATTCCCCTGCCCCGGGAAAATGGCGCGCGGAGCCGCTCCGTTCGCTTTTGCCGCTGAAATATATTCTTCCGCTGAGCCTCCTGCTCCTGGTCTCGGCCGTCTATTGGGAATTCGGCCGCGACATGCAGGCTCAGCCGGAAAAAACGCCGTTTCACGCCTTGGCCCGGATCGAATTGACGGCCGACGCGGTCAGCGGAATTCCCGCGTCCCCGTTGCGCCCGAACCGTCTTGTCGCCAATGAGCCGCTCTCTCTTTTGAGCGGTACGATCGAAATGCTCACGGAAAAAAACGTCCGTGTCGTTTTGGAAGGTCCCGCCGAATTTCAGTTGATTTCGAGCATGAATCTTTTCTGTTCCCGGGGACGATTGAGCATTTTCGTTCCCCCGGAAGCGACGGGCTTCGAAGTCACGACGCCGACGATGTCGCTCTGCGATTTGGGGACGGCTTTCGTGGTCGATGTCGCGCGGAACCAGAGCGAGTTGCACGTCGTCCGGGGCCAGGTCGAGGCCAACGGGCAATCGAAAGAGCCGTTGGTTTTCTCGACCGGGCTGGGCGCGCGGATCAACGACGAGGGTAAACTCAGCCGCCTGCCGGCCGATTTGTCGCTGTACGTCGAACCGGAGGAAATGAGAAGGCGTGCCGATGTTGCGCAGCAGCGGGAAATCCAACGGGACCAACGCATCGCCGACCGCATCCGTCGGGACCCCTCCGTCGTGTTTCATCTCGATTTTGAAAAAAACGCGCCCGGACGGTTTCGCCAGGAAATTTTCGGGTGTTCCCGTGAGCCGGGAAAAAATCCTCTTGCGACGGCGATTGCTTTCGCGAAACACCGGGATGTCGTCTATTATCCCGGCTTCGTGGAAACGGACTCGCTGACGTTGATGGCGACGGTGCGGGTCGACAGCCTGGCGCGAATGGCGCAAACGCTCTTTACATGCAGCGATTTCGGCGCGGGAGCCGTTCAGTGGCAGGTCGGTCGGGAAGGGATTCTCCAGATTCTTCTCGGACGCGGGGAAATGCAATCGGCCCTGAATCTTCACTCCGATATCGTTCTGACACCGGGACTGTGCGGAACATGGATTCATTTGGCCGTCGTGCTGGATGGGGAAAACGGGACGGTTACCCATTATCTCGACGGAGAAGTCGTCGGACGCAACAGGCTGCAAGCGCCTTTCCGTTTCCGTTTGTCGGGCATGGAAATCGGCAACTGGACCCGGAATGAACACAGCCCGACGCTCCGTTGTTTGGACGGGGCGATCGACGATATCGCCTTGTTCAGCAAAGCGCTGAAACCTTCTGAAATCAAGAACTTATCTTGTTTCCCTTAAACATTTCCAACCCTGACCAACAAAAGGAGGAAAAAATGAAGAACAAACAAACGGCATGTCAAACGAAGGGGGGGGGGCGGTATAGGGGATTTCGCGGGAGCGCGTTTACGCTCGTCGAGCTTCTCGTCGTCATCGCCATCATCGGTACTCTGGTCGCCCTGCTTTTACCGGCCGTTCAATCGGCCCGGGAAGCGGCCCGGAGAATGCAGTGTACCAATCATAACAAACAACTCGGGACGGGCGTTCACAATTTTCACGACGCCCAGCGGGGGTTGCCCCCGGCCCATCTCGGTTACGGGAAACCGTCGTTGTTCGTCCTGCTTTACCCCTACATCGAACAGACGCCCCAGTACGACAGGATCGCTTCACTCTCGCCTCGCAGTACGATGGACGGCAATTTGATTGATTGGTATCGTAACCTGACCCAGACGATCAACGGTGTGACGCGCACGGATAGGACCGGGTTGCCCATGATGATTTGTCCTTCCCGGCAGCGTGACGCATACGCTCTCGGCATTGATCAAGGCGGTGCTCAAGGACGGGGACCTTCCGGCCCGCGAGGAGACTATGCGGTCGTTATGACCGCCAAAGAAGGAACCACCGAAATCCTCGGTTATGCACCGGCTCGATATGAAACGGACAACAAGACCAGTAATTGGTCGTCTCACCGGTACGGTTACCAGAACGTCGACGGCCCGTTCCGTATTGGGATGATTACCTACACCGACGCCTATACTGCGGTCGCCAAATCGGACAACAACAAGTATATCAAGGATGCCAACGCGCAAATCGCCGTTTGGACGCCGCGCGACGAGATGGCCTGGTGGAGCGACGGCAGTACGAATCAAATCATTTTCGGCGAGAAACACATTCCCGTCGACGTGCTGGGCGTCTGTTA
Source organism: Planctomycetaceae bacterium (assembly GCA_003509805.1). GTDB lineage: Bacteria > Planctomycetota > Planctomycetia > Pirellulales > Thermoguttaceae > UBA8133. The sequence continues at coordinate 21,957 of DOMV01000308.1, read as the reverse complement.
TACGGATGGCACCTATGCCGGACAACCGACAAGATATGCCCATAAAGCGGATTGCAGCAATGAGTTTCTGTTTGGCCACATCGCGGGAATCTGGCTCAAAGGCGTTCGTGACGGACGCAATACTGAATTCTCCAACGGACTGCCCTTGGCGACCGGTCCCAATGATTTTATCGATTCCACCACGGGACTCGAATCATTGCCGTTTGGCAGTTACCATCCCGGCGTCTGCATCTTCGCCTTGGGAGACGGATCCGTTCGGCCTTTTCCCGTCACGACGGAACCGCGTGTCCTGCTCTATCTTTCCTGCGTGAACGATGGCAACACCACGAGTTTTTGACCCGTGACGAGGCGCCGGGATCAAAGGGCCAGAATTCTTATACCGAAGCCGGTGGCGGGCAAGTATACGGAAAGCCGGCTTCGGGACCTTTCAAGGATTGCCGGTATGTACTGGAATCGCGATGACAGCGGACTTTTGGTCAAGTCCGCCTTCCGCACTCACTTGCCCGCAACTTTTGTTGATATAAGTATTTACGCGGATCGTTCGAGCGGCGGGCGATTGTTCGCGGGAGGATTATCATGCCGTTTACGGTATAACAACGAAAGAACGACGTTTATGAAGTTAGATAGACAAAAATGCCTTATGGGCTGCGTGATATTGGCGCTGTTGACCTTGATCGGTTGCAGCAACAAAGTGCCGTTGACAGGCAAGGTCACCTTTGCCGACACCGGCGATCCATTGCCCAATGGAACCGTCTGCTTCGCGGCGCCCGGGTTTCTTGCGCGCGGGTACTTGAAGGAGGATGGAACCTACCAGGTCAGTTCCACGGGCAGGAACGACGGATTGCCGCCCGGCAAGTACAAAGTTTATCTCGTAGGCGCGGAATTGGTGACGTCGGACGGCAACGGCAATTCCTTTTATACGCCCCTAATTGATGCGCGCTATGACAGCGCCGATACCACGGACCTCGAATTCGAAGTCGACGGCAAAGTGCATCGTTTCGACTTCAAAGTGGATCGCGTCGGAAAATGACCACGATTCGCGTTGGAATGGACGAATTGACCGGAAAACACGACCGCACCCCGCATCCAGCGGGAAAATCCGGTCGGCGATTGAGAAATCGCTTTCCGTAAGGTATACTGACGCTTTGTCGCCGCATTGGCCGACCCCGTTCGGGTTTTCCGGAATCACCACGTAGCCGGGACATCCCGTTGGTTTTCAGTACCGCAAACGATTATGCCCGTTTCCAACCTGATCCGTGACCTTCGCACCAATATTGAAAAAGTCGTTTTCGGCAAGACGGAGGCGGTCCGTTTCGCGTTGACGGCCCTGTTTGCCGGCGAGCACCTCTTACTGGAAGACATCCCCGGCGTCGGCAAGACCCTCTTGGCCCACGCGATCGCCCGGAGTGTGTCCGGCTCGTTTCACCGTGTCCAGTTCACGCCCGACCTGCTCCCGGCGGATATTACGGGCAGCAGCTATTTCGACGAAAAGCAGCGGGAATTCCGGTTCGCCCCGGGGCCGATCTTCACGAATATCCTCCTGGCTGATGAAATCAACCGGACGACTCCCCGGACGCAAAGCGCCATGCTCGAAGCGATGAACGAGGGCCAGGTCTCGATCGACGGCAAAACGATGCCGCTCCCGAAGCCGTTCATGGTCGTCGCGACCGAGAACCCGATGGAATTCGAGGGTACCTATCCGCTTCCCGAAAGCCAGCTCGACCGGTTCCTGCTCCGCGTGTCGATCGGCTATCCGGACAGGAAAGCGGAAATGGAGGTGCTTCATTCCCATCAGCTTTCCCGGCCGATCGATTCGCTCGGGCCGGTCGTCGACAGCGAGCAGATTCTCCGGATCCAAGCCGCCGCGGCCCGTGTGACCGTGGACGAGACGATTTATCGGTATGTCCTCGACCTTGCCGAGGCGACCCGGCAGCATGAGAGCCTGTTCGTCGGCGTCAGCACCCGGGGCGTGATCGCGCTGAGCCGGGCGATTCGCGCCTATGCCCTGATCGAAGGACGCGATTTCGTCGTTCCCGACGATGTGAAAACACTGGCCGTCCCGGTTCTCTCCCACCGTGTCGTTCCCAAAGGATACGGCCACGGCAATATCCGCCAAACCGTCGAATCGCTGATCGAACAGATCATCGACACGGTTCCTGTTCCGGCATAAACGCCACCCCTTCCATGAAAACCACCTTTACCCGCGAAGGGATTCTCTACCTCGCTACGGTCGTACTGATTTTCGCCGGGGCGGCGCTTCGGGAAGTCAACCTGCTCCTGCTGTTGGCCTCGTTCCTGTGTTGCCCCATGATAATCGCTTGGAGACTCGGGCGGCGTGAGCTCCAGTGCGCGGATATTCGACGCGGCATCCCGCGTTCCGTACATGCGGGAAAAATGTTCATCGTCTCGTTCGAGCTGATCAATACCGGTTCTCGCTACGGCCTCTGGTCGCTCGTCGTCGAAGATACGCTCGTCTTTCTCCGCGACGGCGAACGTCCTTCGCTTCCGATGCGGCCCGCCGTCTATTTCGAATATCTCCGCCCGGGTGAACGACGTAAAAAAACCTATGCCGGCATCCTTCCGCAGCGCGGCAAATACCGGATCGGCCCGGTCACGGTTTCCACCCGGTTTCCGTTCGGGCTTTTCCGGACGCGCCGCAACCTGTCTGGATTCGGCGCGGCGGCTGAAAACAGTGCGGACAAAACGGTTGATTTGACGGTTTTTCCCCGGCTTGGGAAACTCAGCACACGATGGATGGCCCGGCGGCACGAAGCGATGGAGAGCCGGCATCGGCGCCGGTTTCAACCGAGCCGTTCCGGAGGGGAATTCCTCGGATTACGCGATTGGCGTCACGGCGATCTGAGGCGGTGGATTCATTGGCGTGCTTCCGCCCGGCATCGTTCGCCGGTCATCCGGCAATTCGAACAACATCAAAACCACGATGCGACGGTCTTGCTTGATTTATACGAACCGGAGCCGCCGACGCTTCCGCAACGTGAAAATATCGAGTTGGCGGTCAGCCTGACCGCGACCCTTTTGAGCGAAATGGCCCGGCAGACGGCGACGAACCTGACCCTCGGCTTTCACGGCGACCGGAGCGATCTGTTGAGCGGCCCGACGTGTACGCCGCTCATCGACACGATGTTCGAAACGCTTGCGACGCTGGAACCGTCCCGGGAAGACCGGCTTGCCGAAATACTGCTGCGGGCCGTCGGGCGGATCGATTCGCGGGGCGATATCTTTCTCGTGACGACGCGACCGTGCGATATTCCCGATTCCCCGCGGCTCAAATCACTGGCGGCCGATCCGCGATTTCGCGCGTTTGCCTCGCGCATCCGGGTCATCGACACCTCCGACAAGGCGATCGATGAGTTCTTCACGACGGAAGAACCGGAATAACCGGAACCGCCGTTTTTGTCGCCGATCTCAGCCGCCGCCGACCAGCGTGACGATTTCGAGCCGGTCACCTTCCTCAAGCGGCGTCGAGGAAAAGGCGGCAAAGGGAACGATATGCCGGTTCCGTTCGACCGCGACGAAGGTGTCACCCAATCCCAATTGATCCAAAAGCTGCGCAACCGACGTTCCTTCCGCAAACGTTGTCGGCTCATCGTTGATTATCAATCGCATTATACGTGTTATACTGAAAACAATTGAACTTTCCCGAAGCCGACTTTCGAGAAGCCGGTTTTCTCGGAGAGTAGACAGGCGTAAACAGGCGGTTGAGCGGAAAACTTAACCGGCTTCGGTATAACAAATTTCACTACGTGGGGTTTCATTATATCAGACGAAGAAAACGACGCAATAAAACGGGGGAAAAAGCGTGTCGACCGGGTGCGCGGAAGTTTTGTGGGCGGTCCTTTTGCCTGATTCCAGTAATCTTTCCATTGGTCGCCGTAAAAAGCGAACAGATCACGCCCATTCGGCCGATTCGAGATTCGCACCACCGCGCCCCCGTCTGCTTTAACCTCGCCCCAATCAAGTTCTTACACGCCCCCTCTATACGCTCCCTATTGGGCCGTGGATTTCGTGCCGTTGGGGGAAGCGCTGATCGGCTGTCCCAATTCCAACGGCCGGGCGGCCACCTTGTATCCCCGCTGGTAGAGATAGTGTTTGAGCCGTTGAAAATCCTCGAAAGAATCGGGATAAACCCAAACGGTAATCGTGTAGAGATCCTGCATGTACCGGGAAAGCCGGCGCATCAGGTCGGAATTTTCCCGGAGCGCCTCGTCCGTCGTTTCCCCGAGGCGGGAACCGGAACCGTCGGGATTCTCGCCGACGGCGATCAATTCGAAACAATCGAGTTCCATCCGTCTGCCCGTCCCTTCCGGGCCCAGGACGTCGAAGGAGACCACTCGGTAGCGAAGCCGGTATCCGTCGAGCGGACCGACTGTGCCGGTTGAAACGGATTGCTTGAAAAAATCGTTCTTGCGCAGCCCGACATCGGCTTTCATCTTCTCGAAAAGCGAGTCGAACGGCACATAACTGAGGCGTCCGGCAAGTAAACGGAAATGAACCTCTTTTCCCTCGACGGTACGACCGAGCGGAGTCGGCCGGTTTTCCAGGACGGTCGCCGTCGGGCGGTGTTCGTCGAGCCATTGCCGTTGCCGATCAATCGCTTCGAGCTTCACGTCGACGGTCGCCAATTGCGTTTTGAGACGGAACATTTCCCTCTCCGCCTCGTCGAGTTCTTCCTCGTGAATTTCCATCGCGGCCTTGATCGTCGCAATCGTATCGAGCAGTTCCGCGCCTTCCCGGCCTTGGGAAGCGATTTTCGCGCGAATTCGCGCCATCAGGGCCGAGGTCTCGTTGAGTCGGCTGCGCAGGCCCGCGTTGATTGCCTGGCGATCGAGAAATTGCCGGTATTGCTCCTCGATTTCCCGGAGCATTTCCGGATCCGCTTTGGAAGAAACAACCGGCGCGTTTTCTCCGGGCGTTTCCGTGGACGCTTCCACGCGAGCTTCGGGGCGATCTTCGTTCGTTCCGGGTTCCGGGTCCGAATACGACGCGCGGACCCCGGCGATCATGACAAGGATAATCAATATCCCGACCATGTTGGAGATCACGTCCAGGAAGGAATCCTGGCCCTCTTCCATATTGCCTGCCGAACGTTTACGACGACGCATGAATCGATGGACCGTCGATCAGGAAGCGACGGTCGGGTTTCCGGTTTTCGTGGCTTTCAGTTTTGTCTTTCAATCAGGATGCCGCTGTTGTGCAAAGTGCGGCGGAGTTCCTCAAAACGGAATTCGGCTCCGGGTTCGACCTGGACTTTAAGGACAGGCTGCCAGTATTGCCGTTCCCCGGCCGTCCCCCAGGTTTCCATGTAATTCCAAAGGACTTTGACCAACGCGCCGGTCGCCGTTCGCGTCGCCGCCGGAGCGCCGATCCGAGCATCCATCCGGGTATCAATCGAAGCGTCGACCGGAATGTCAATGCGTACGGGCCGCCGGAGTCCCGGTTGGGCGGGAAGCGTGAACGCGTCTTGTTCACACCGGATTTTGACGGTGCGCGAAACCGCTACCGATTTGGCCGCCGCGTCGGGCAATCCCCAGTTATCCGGCTGCATGGTTCCGATCTGGATCGTCGGCGTCTGCAATTGTGTCGAGGAGCCGTCTCCGAGCGTAAAAGGACTGGCCATTCCCGGTACCGCGCCCGGTGTCGTTTCCGAACTGCCGGAGGTGTTGTGCGATATATTGTGCGACGCGTTGTCCGACGCATTGCCGGAGGATGCATTGCCGGAGGATGCATTGCCGGAGGATGCAGTGCCGGAGGATGCATTGCCGGAGGACGCATTGCCGGAGGATGCAGTGCCGGAAGAGAGTGTATGATGGGCGCCGCCGTCTGCCGCCATACCGTCTTCCGACACGCGGCCGCCGGTTTTTTCCGGAGTCGCGTTCTCTTTCGATACCGCCCCCGATAGTTCCCCCGGTTCAGGATGATTTCGCGATTGCCCCTGAACGCCGGATACTTGAACGCCGGACCACTGCGAGCCGGGCCTTTCCTGAGCCGTGTCGCCGCTTACGGTTCCCTCCGGGTTCGCCGGCATACCGCCGGGAAATCCGTTTGCACCGGCCGCTTCCCAATGATTTCCGGACGACCGTTCATCCGTGTCTCCCGGGAATGAGCCGTGTCCGTGAGAAGCGATCGGTGCGCCGACACGGGAACGGGCATAGGTTCCGTTCGACGGAGCGTTTCCATCCGTTCGAGGCGAACCGTTCGAACCGTCCGGATTGTTCGACCTGCCCGGTGGATCCGCTTCATCACGCCCGGCGATGGAACGACCCCCTCGCAAAAATTCCCGTCCGCCGTCGACGCGTTCCACTTTTCCTCCCGGGCCGATACGATATTGCCGGGTGGGTCGCCGTCGCATTTCCTCGTAGCGCATGGCGATGAGCCCTTCGAGTCTTTCACGCGCCCGGAGAACCTGCGTGTCCATTCGCTGCCGCTGTTCCCGGTTGAGGGGCGGATAGTCGATGACAACGTTTTCCTCCATCAATTCGTAACCGAAATCACCCGACCAGGTTCCGAGCGAAGATTTGGCGACCCCGAAAATGTCGATCCCGGACGGCCGGACGACAAACAACGGGTACGGTTCCTCGTCGCGACCGAGTTGGTTCGTTTCCACCATGTATTGACGCGCCGCCCGGAGCGCGGAATCGAGCGCATTATCGGGCCGGTCGGCCGCGAGAAAATCGGATTCGTTCAATTCGATTCCTTCCGGCTGGAGAACGACCTTGTTGTCACGGCATTCGATAAACATCGGTTTACGGAACGTCCCGTCCCGCCCTTGGAAGGGAACGATCGCATAGGACCGCGGTTTTGAAGCGATTTCCTGCCGAAGCCGCTTCAGGTCCTCTTCGGATCGGGCCAATGCTTCCGTTTTGGATTTCAACAATTCGCGCTGTTGCGACTTCTCTTCCGTTTTATCGAGCCCCGATCTTTCGACTTCCCTCGCCACTTTCAGGAGCCGTTCGATTTCTTCTCTCCGGTCCTGGGCCTGTTTTTCCTGGAAAGCCAGTTTGGCCCGTTCGGCCGCAAGCTGTTCTTCCAGTTTTTTTCGCGATTCCTCCAGTTCCCCGGAAAACCAGGCGGCATCTTCCGCCTGCATCGCGATCAAACGACGTTGTTCCCGCGCCTCTTCGACACTCGGCAACGCCGCGTCAACCGGTTCCGTATCCGGCTGCTGCGGTTTGTCCTCCGAAACGGCGGTTTCGGGCACCGGGGCCGAGCGCGCGATTTCCAAGTCGGCCGATTCCGGCTGTTGACGGACACTCTGCGCGATCACGACAAGGAGCATGATGAGCGCGCCCATCGTACACAGCAAGACCGCGAGGAAAGGAAAAAGCGAAACGACATTTCCGTTCCCGGCGGCGCGTCGCCCCGGAAAAACGGCTTTCTTTTTCATGCGGCGTATCCTTTTTCACCGGTTTCCCCGTCGTTTTCCCGCTTCGCGTTGCCCGCCTTCGGTGTTCGCAGGTTCACACTTTCCGCGATAGTGAGGTTGTATTTCGAATTCAGTAAATGGATCGCGGCCGAGAGGGAATGAACCGTCTGTTCGAAATCGCCGACCTGCGCGAGCGCCGCCAGATTGGCGTTGAGACGCTCTTCCAGGACCGTGAGCCGGGAGGCGGCGTCGGTTGCCGATTTGGCGGCCTCGGTGTCCGAAGTGATCGCGTTCTGGAGCGATACGAGCGCCTCGACATTCGCCCGTAATCCGTCGGTAAAACGCAAGGTATCCGTTCGCATTTCCTCGTGCAGGCGTTTTTCAAGCGCCGCGAAACCTTCCGTATGCTTGACGGCCGTCTCGTTCATCGCCGAGGCGAGCGCCGATTTGACCATGAGGGCGCTTTCGGCCGCCAAGGTCGCGAAACGATCGTTCGCGGTTCCCAACGCCCGATTCCAGATTTCTGTTTGGGACCGGGTAAGCCCTTCAAGCGAATCGACGACCCGGGAAAGCATTTTCCGGACGGCGACGATTTCGCCCGTGTTGCCGGCGTGGCGATCTTCGTCGGGAAGAAACCGGCCGCGCAACTCTTGTTCGAGCATCCGGTCGACATCCCGGAGCATTTGCATTTCTTTTCGGTAAGTGAGAAACTGGAAGAAATAAAGTACGAGATCCAATCCGATGGCAAGCGCCGTCGTGTCGAACGCGACGGAAAGGCCCGCCGAGAGCGCCTTGCTCGATTCGTTGATCGCGTTCAAATCCAGATTGCCCAGGGCCTGGGTGATCCCGACGACCGTTCCGAGAAAGCCGAGCATCGGGACCGCCCAAAGGATCGTCCGGACGAATCCGTACTCGCCGTCCGCGGCATTCATGTCGTCGTCCGACATGTACCGCAGTTCCATGTCGAGCATCTCAGGGTCTCCGCCGGCCCGCAAAAAAACCAGGGCGGCATGCAAACGGTCGGTGTGATACGTCGTTTTGCCTTTGTTGTTGCGAAGATGTTCCTCCAGTAATTCCTGGTAGGAGGTACAAAAACCGACCGGGACCCGCTCTCTCTCGCGGGCCGGGAGAATTTCTCCTTTGCCGAGCATCGCACGTTGGCAAAGCAGTTCGAAATACTTGACGCCGAGGAAGGCGAGCCCGACGAAGAACATGATGACGATTACATATTCGATCGGGTGTGCCGTACAGTATTGCAGGACCAACGGGTTGGATATGACGCCGTTTTGCACGGCGCCGTAAAAACCGATGGAAAGCAATCCCCCCCACAAAAGCGACCAGGTGATAAGGTGCTTGGAAGGTGGCGTCGCATTCTTGCGTTTTTTCGTATTCATCTCTTCTTTACTTTCACCGTCGAAATTCAAAAACCGGAAAGGCCGGATCATATATGATTGTCACCATTCCGTCCAGTGGAATTTTGGACGGAACGGTTGTTTCCCGATGGAAGCGTCTGTTGGTCTTCAGCCGCTCGGCCTGATGTCGATTCGCCGATCAAACTTTCTGTAAAATCGCCATATTGCGCAAACTATCTCACCGTCGTTTCCGGTGTGAAAACCAATTGCGGTGTGCGGGACGACCGGGAGATTTGCGGTGAAGACGTCGATTGGGAGTTGGGGGCGGTCAACGGCGATTCATGCTTTTCCTGACGTGTTTCCACTGCCATGTCACGCCGGGCATGATTGGGAATATGGGAAAAATCCGGGATCGGCGCAAGTTGTGGCGTGCCAATAGGCGTTTCCAGGATCGGCCCGTTGAGATCGAGTGGTATTTCGCCCATGATTTCTTTTTCGCCGGATAAAACCGGGAACGGCGGCGATTCCCGCAATGTGGGATTCAGCGGCGCCGGTTCGATATCGGAATCCACGTAATCGGCCTCCATTTCATTGGTCATTTCGACGAGCGTTCCGTCATATCTGTCGCTATACGTGCCGTTTCCGGCATCGATTCGCATGTGATGATACGGACAATCGGGAGAATGCGTGGTCGCTTTCCGCGATTTTTTACCGAATGGCCATAAAAAAGAGAAACAATGGCTCTTCGTTTCCTTGACCGGCATGGAATATGCGGCATAATAAGCCGACCCGGATACGTCGTCTCCATAATTGGCCCCGTATGCTTCCGCTGCCTCGACATTCTCGGCAGAATAGGAGGGATATGTGGAATATGTTTCCGGAGAAGAATACCGGCCTGCCAGGTTTCCGACGGTACAAATCGGCGGCGACCCGGCACGAAGGACGGCGAGATCCGTTTCGCAAATCCCGTCGCTTCCAAGACCGTCTCCCCATTGCGGCAGGCTGCCCTTGATCGGCGGTTTTTTCCGGAACACCCCGGAAATGATTTCACTCGGATTTCGGGCCAATTTGTCGGTAAACACTTTTGCGTTGTCGATCACCGGTTTCGTATCACGGATCAGGGGCCGGATTTCCGCGACCGCAGGCCGTAATTCCGCCGTCAGTTGCTCGGCATTGAGGACCGTTTGCTGGATATTGTCGTACAACGTCGAATCGTTCAGCAATTTCTTGATGGAACCGTCGGCATTGTTCACCGCCTGGACGAGCGTGGTCAACTCGTCGAAAAAGCCGTTCAACTTTTCCGCGCTTTGGCGAAGCGAAGCGGTAATCCGGGGGCCGTCGGCTCCGACCGACTGTACGAACGGTTCGGCTGCGTCGATTTGTCGGTCGATCTTCCCGACCATTTCGTTGATCTTGGCGGATGTGCCGTGCAGATCGGTCAAAAACCGTTGCGATTCCGCGATCAAGGCCCGGCTCTCCTTGACGGTTTCCGGGAACTGGCAGGTCGTATTCCTGATACTCGCGTTGATTTCGGGATCGCTGACGATGTCGTTGATATTGTCGCTCAGGCTACAGAACGACGCCATCGTCCGCCGTGCTTCGGCGATCGTATCGTCCAGGCGCTGTTGTTTTTCGGCGATTTCCTCCGGCGTCCCGACGAAGATGTTGAGCCGGCCCATGAGATCCGCCAGGTTCGACGCGGCCAGCGAAACGTTGTTGATCGCGACGGTCATCTGCTGTTCTATTTCCGTTACGGAATTAAACAGGTCGCCCGGTACCGCGCCGCGGATCGGGGGGCCGCCCTCCGTGATCGGTTCGATGTCACCGACGTATCCTTTTTTCCTGGAAAATTCGACCGTCGTCGTTCCCATGATCGGCGGCGTCTTGATGACGCATTCTTCATTGGTATACAGCTTGCGATCAATCTGGATCAAAAGGAGCACCTCGACTTCCCGGTCGTCGTCGACGAGTTGAACGCTCCCGACACGGCCGATTTTGACGCCGTTTTTGAAAATCGGGGTCCCCAGGACCAGGCCCGGCGCCGAGTCGAAGCGGGCGATGATCTTGTACTCGCTTCCGAAATTGAACAGCGAGTCCTTGCCGAACTGGATCGCCAGGTAAATCAGGCAAATCGTCGCCGTGATAACCACGATCCCTATCCGAAGTTCTATGCGATGGTTGTTCATGATATTATTGGGAAGGCAAATATACCGCAGCCGGTTGAAGTCGAATGATCGTTGGGTTCGAATGCTCGTTTATTCGGGGTATTGAGGTTTGTACGCCTCGGTCATTTCCATGAGCCGTTCCCGCGCCTCGCCGCGAATGAACTGCGAAACGCGGGGGTCGCGGCAACGATCGATCTCTTCCGGCGTTCCGTCGAAAATGATTTGCGGCTCCTCCGGTTCGAGCCGGGAAAGGGGATAAAACATGATGATGCGGTCGGCGACTTTTTTCGCCGATTTCATGTCGTGCGTGACCATGATGCCGGTCACCTCGTGCTGCTTTTTCGTATTGATAATCAATTCGTTGATAACGTCGCTCATGATCGGGTCGAGCCCCGTCGTCGGCTCGTCGTACAGCATGACCTCGGGTCCCATCGCCAAGGCCCGCGCGAAGCCGGCCCGTTTCCGCATCCCCCCCGACAATTCCCCGGGCCGTTTTGCATGGACGCTCGGCGGGAGTCCGACTTCCGCGAGGAGCCTGAGGACGATCGCCTCCATCTCTTCGTCCGTTTTCATCGTATGCTGTTCGAGCGGGAAAGAGATGTTTTCGCCGATGCTCATGCTGTCGAACAACGCCGCCTGTTGGAAAACGAAGCCGAATCGCATCCGTTCCCGCGTCTGCTGCCGCGTCGTCATTCCATAAAAATCGTTCCCGTCGAACAACACGTTTCCCTGCCGGTACTCGGGCTCGATCAAGCCGATGAGCGATTTGAGGAAAACCGTTTTGCCGCACCCCGATTCGCCGATGATCGCGACCGTCTCCCCACGGTTGATCGTCAGGCGGATGGCACGGAGGACCGGGTTGCGTTGGAAAACCACCGAGAGGGATTCGACCTGCAAAAACGGCGGTCCGTCCTCGACGACCGCGCGTTCGAGCGGCCTTGCCTCGGCAGGATACTCACCCTCCTCGGCCGGATACACGTCGTTGACGATGATGCGGCGCCGTTTCGAAAGGGTCGGGGTTTCATCGGGATGGTCGCTCATGGTTCGTATCCGATCGGGAATTGCCCGGACAGGTTCACATTCAGGGTTACACGATACCGGGAACGTTGCCCAGCATTTGGTTGACACGCTCCAGGACGATTCCAAGAATCAAATCGATGAAAAGGATCATGACGAACGAAGCGACGAAGGAAACCGTCGCCGCCTTGCCCACGCCCTCGGCCCCGGCGTCGCACCGGAATCCCTGGTGGCATGCGATGAGTGCAATGGCCGCCCCGAAAAACAGGCTCTTGAAAATCCCGGTGAAAATATCGAATCCGCCGACGAAATGGTAGGAATTTTCCCAATAGGGACCGCTTTCGATACCGAGGACATGGACGCAATAATAGGCTCCGCCGTAGATTCCCATCACGTCGGCCATGACGGTCAATGCGGGAATCAACAGCAGGCAACCGAGAAACCGGGGCACCACGAGATACCAGATCGGGTTGGTTCCCATGCTGGTCAACGCGTCGATTTGTTCCGTGACACGCATGGTACCCAGTTCGGCCGCGATGGAACACCCGACTCGCCCGGCCAACATGACCGCGGCCAGGACGGGCCCAAGCTCCCGAACCAGCGAGAGGTTGATTGCGCCCCCCAACCGTTCTGCCATGCCGATCGCCTTGAATTGCGCATGACACTGGACGGCGAGCACCATCCCGATAAACATGCCCGTAAGCATCACGACGGGGAGACTGAGGACGCCGATTTGGTAAAAGGCGCGTGCCAAGGCATCCCGGCGAACCGTCTTGACTCCCATCCAGTAAAATACATTTCCCGCAAAAGAGGTAAAATCGCCGACATAGATAACCCGGCTTGCAAATACATCTCCAATTTCCTCGACATACTGCTGGATATTTTCCAATAATGTCGGTCGTCTGGAGAGTTTGACGAGATCGGTAATCTCTTCCGCTCCGTATTCGCTTGTTTTTTTGGAAATATCAGGCATGGATAATAGGAAGCGGTTGAAATTTCCCGAAGCCGACTGTTCGGGAGCCCATTTTCACGAAAGGTAAACGGGCGGTCGGGCGAACAACCCGACCGGTTTCGGTAAACAGTACACCGTTTCGACAGTGCCGCCAACATGCCGCCATGCCCGTCGGGCGAAAGGGCCAACGCACCCCGGTCGGCGAGTAGCAGTTTGCCGGTCTTTTCGTCGACGGCAGGCATGGTGCCCTGGCAAAAAACGTACAAGTCTTCGGCCGGCAAACCGAAATTCCCGTTTTCCGAAAAGAAACGGACCGTCTCCCCATGCGTCGCGGGGCTGGTCATCAGGCACAGCGGGACGGGTTTCCCGTACCGCCGGGAGGTGGCGAGGATTTTTTCAAGGTGAATGCGGAAAAGCGTCGCACCGGAAACGGGGCCGATGGGAAACATGCCTTTCGGGTGGTCGAAACCGAGTCGGGTTCCCTGTCCTCCGGCAACGAGCACGACACCGACTTTCCCTTCCTTCAGGGCCTGTTCTCCGGCGGCATACGCTTCGGTGGAACAGATCGGAATCGGAGCCGAGCACGGCGGACCGCCCGGCGGAACCGTCGAAAACTTATACGCAGGCGGGTCTTGCGCCCGATCGGCCAGGGTGGCGGCCTTGGCCGGATCGTTTCTGTGTTCGTACATCGACCGCACCGTGGCATAGTCGACATTTTTCAACTGGTCCGCGAACGCCCGTCGGGATTCCGCGTCCAGCGCATCCCAAAAAGCGAGAAGGTGTTCCTGACCGAAAGGGGCGAGAAGCGTTTGAAGCTCTGTTTTCACGGAAAAAATCCAGGTGACGTGTTTGGAAGGCGAAAATTCCCGCGAGCCGGGAACCACATTCCCGGGTTGCTGCCTGCTCGCTCAAAACGAGCGAACATCGACGAAACGACCGGCAATCGCAGCAAGTTTTTTGCAGCGTCGTTCGCCTCACCAGCAAGTGCGGCGCCAAAAGCAAACTCGCCGATTCTCATGGAAATGATTATGGATATAAAAATTAAAACAATGTCGGTTGTTTCCTTGAGTTTTTTGGTTTATGATCTTTCGGTACGTTGTTGAGCCTGGTTTCCGCGACTTGACAAAATTCCCGACTGATTTCAAAACCGATGAAACGTCGGTTCAAATTCCGTGCCGCCAACGCCGTCGTGCCACTTCCCATAAACGGGTCGAGAACAATCTGGTCTTCCCGCGTCGTCAATTTGATCAGGAACTCGAAAAGGTCTAGCGGTTTTTGCGCTTCGTGAAATCGTTTTTCACCTTTTCGAAAACCGAATTCCAACAAATTCGTCGGGCTGGAGCCATTGCATAAGCAATCTTCGACATTCATGGCGCCGACTTGATATTGCAGAATATTATCGGCAATCGTTCCGCCGATCTTGTATGGTTTCGTGAACCAGGCAACCGGTTCCCAAATCGGCGCAAGGTTGCCGAGTCGCCAGCCTTGCCATTGTTCCGCCTCCTCGGCCAAACCGCGTCGCTCGAACACGATACTGACTCGTTGCGCACGGTGATGCGCGCATTCCTTTTTCCAAGCAAGCACGTCTTTCAATAAGAACGATTCATCTTCAAGAGCATTGACCACGCGATGCAATGTTCTCCTGGCACCGAATACGAACAAGGACGCTCCCGTCTTCATTTTCGGGTAAACGGCTTTCGCCCATCCGCGAACCCAATCCTGGTATTCCTGTCCGATATTCCGGTCCGCACGCGACCAGCCGTTGATCGGTTTTCCGCGTCGCTTGAATGCGGATTTTCCCGCTTGGGCGGGCGATTTGCCGAGAAGAGCCGAATTGGTGTTATTATGGAGCACGTCCCATTCATCAAGACTGATGCCGTAAGGGATATCCGAAAGAAACAGATCAATCGTCTCGTCCTCCAAGAACGGAAGACAAGAAACACAGTCGTCACAGGTGATTTTGTCAGTATACTTCCTGTTCATTCGAGGTCTCCTCGTGAGATCGTTTTTTTGATCTGATCGATTTTCGCCTCGATTTTGTCGGCCTTGAGCAACCTTCGGATCGCTTCTTCCTTCGTCAGTTTTCGGTATTCTTCGATTTTTCCTTCCCAATAGCGTATACCCTCGTCTCCGAGTCCGCGAACAATTTTTTGATCGAGTTTTTTGATTTTTTCCAAATCGGCCGAAGTCGCGCCACATAAATCGACGACCGTTTCATTGATCGCTTTCCAATAGTACGTTGCGGATTTTAGTTTCGTTGAACCCGTGTTGTTTTCTATCGTTTTGCCGATGTTCCACAATTTTTCAAGTCCAATCCCTGGTTTGAAAAATCGTATCAGAAAATGAAGGTGTGCGTAGGAAAGCAGCGTGACGTTCGAGAGAACTGCTTGCCTGTAAATGGCACTGGAAGAATTGGGAAATTGGTTCATCGGTCCAGCGAGCATGGCGTATTCGAATGACCTTCTCCAGGAATTAAGTGATTCAACCTTGAAATCTTTCTGATTTTTCGCCGTTCGACTCAGACGGAATGTTTTCGCATCACCGACGATTCGATAGCTCGGTGATTTGGCATGAACATCGGCCGAGTCGCCCCTCATGCGGATGACCTCGGATTGCAACCCGAGGTTTTCAAATGCTTTTGCAAGGAGAATGTCCGAATACTTGGCCCACAATTTTTCCTCGCTGGAATCGTGCGTGAAAACTTCGGGCATGACAGCGCACTCCAACAGTGTTTTGAGTAATTGAGGGCTGCCTATATTCGCAAGCCGCGATTCTAAAATTTCGAAACCGTTTTTTTCGCGTGCCAGGGAAAAAACCAAGTCAATCGTTTTTTGCCGACTCATGGCAGGACTCCATCTCTATCACGATTACCCCGGTTCGGAGCACATGTTCACAATCAACGGTAAATAAACGCCGGGGATGCGTCGCTCAAAACGAGCGAACATCGACGAAACGACCGGCAATCGCGGCCGCGGCGGCGGAAGCGGGCGAACACAGGTGCGTACGGCCGCCTTTGCCCATGCGACCCTCGAAATTCCGGTTGCTCGTGCCCGCGCAACGTTCCCCGGGCAAGAGCTGGTCCGGATTCATTGCCAGGCACATGCTGCAACCCGGTTCGCGCCATTCGAATCCGGCGGCCATGAAAATCTGGTGCAGACCTTCCAGTTCCGCCTGCCGTTTGACCGGTCCGCTTCCCGGCACGACCAGGACCTGCGTGACGTTGGCGGCTTTTTGCCGGCCCTTGACGACGGCGGCGGCAGCCCGCAAATCTTCGATCCGGCCGTTCGTGCAGGAACCGATAAAGACTTTGTCGAGCTTGATTTCAGTGATCGGCATACCCGGCTTCAGGTCCATGTAGGCGAGGGCGGCGGCGGCCATTTTCCGTTCGTCGGCATTGGAAAACGAAGCCGGATCGGGAACGGTTCCGGTTATGCCCGCGACTTGGGCGGGATTGGTTCCCCAAGTGATTTGCGGTTCAAGGCCGGTGACGTCGAACTCGACCGTTTTGTCGAAAACCGCTCCCGGGTCGCTTGGCAGCTTTTTCCACTGCCTGATCGCCGTGTCCCAGAAATTTCGGTCCGGGGCGTACTCGCGACCGATCAGGTAATCGAAGGTTTTCTGGTCCGGGGCGATCATGCCGCTCCGGGCTCCCATTTCAATCGCCATGTTGCATACGGTCATCCGGCCTTCCATCGAAAGGTTCGTGAAGGCGGCCCCGGTAAATTCGACCGCGTACCCGGCCCCGCCGGCCGTTGTCATTTGCCCGATGACGTAGAGGATCAGGTCCTTCGCCGTGACGCCCTTCGGCAACGGCGAACCACAATGGACCCGCATTGTTTTCGGTTTTTTCTGCCGCAGGGTCTGCGTCGCCATGACATGCTCGACCTCGCTGGTTCCGATCCCGAAGGCGAGCGCCCCGAAGGCCCCATGCGTCGCCGTGTGGCTGTCCCCGCACACGATCGTCATCCCGGGCCGGGTGAGGCCGCGCTCCGGACCGACGACATGGACGACGCCCTGGTTCGGACTGTTCACGTCATATAATTTGAAACCGAAATCCTTCGCGTTCTTGCGAAGCAGTTCGATCTGGGTCCGGGCGATCGCGTCCTCGATCGGCTTGTTGCGGTTGGTGGTCGGAACGTTGTGGTCGACGACGCCGAACAGTTTTTCCGGTTGACGCAGCCTGCGGTCGGCGAGCCGCAATCCTTCGAAAGCCTGCGGACTCGTCACTTCATGACACAATTGCAGGTCGATGTAGAGCAATGTATCGCCGTCGGGGTCTTCATGAACGACATGGGCATCCCAGATTTTCTGGAGCATCGTACGCGGGAGAATGGTTTCTGAGGACATGGGAGAGACTTGAGAGGTAAAAGGGATGAAGGTAAGAGGCTTCCTGAAAGCGGTCGAAATAAGGTAAATCCTAATGTGGTTCGCCCGCCTCACTCCGTGGGGCGTTCGCGGCGCGACGACGTAATCGATCACGACGTAACCGATAAAACCACAGCGTCGTCATGAAGCAAAGTGGAAAACTGTAGGCGATTCCGAGCGAAACCACGTCCACGTGTCCGGAAAAAGGGTATCGTCAAATATCAGCGAAACAAGCGGTGCAACAACCCTGCGCGGAAGTTCGATCAGCAGGAAGTTCAATAACGGCGACGGTGGTTGGGCGAAGGCGGAAACACCGCCGCCCAGCAAAATTCCGGCCACCCGCATGATGAATCCGATCGGCGCGGTCAACAAAACCGACGACACGAACGCCGCGAACAACCAGCGAAACAGGCTCGGTTTACGCGGTCGCGACCGGACGGGATCGTTCATTTCTTCGTTTTCCCGGTGATTTTCTTTCTTTCGGAATCGAGACGGCGTTCGACTTTTTTCACATCCTCGGCCGGCGGGAGGTTTTCCGGCACGATTCCTTTCTTGACAAGCAGTTTGCGAACTTCGGCATTGTTGCGGATGTGTTCGTCGGCAATCGACGATTCGCGGCGCAGGTCGTGTTTTTCAATGTTGAACGTCGAGATTTCGTTGGCAAAGTCTTTCGCCTTGATGGTAATGGTCGGCAGGAAATCGGCGAGCGGACGTGATGCCGGTGTGTCGAGTATTTCTTTCATCCGTTGTGTCGAGCGACCGCCGAACAAGGCTTGATCGCCCTTGCTACGGATAACCCCGAACGACTTTTCGTTGCGAAGCCGCTCGAAAATGATACCGGAAAGCATTTTTTCCGAGTCGGCCAGTTTTTTTCGGGCAAGAACCCGCTCGGTCTCGGCGATCCTCTGCACGATCACTTCCATTTTTCGGGTTTGCACGGCAAAGTACGTCTGCGCAAACGCGATCTGTTCTTTTCGCGGATCTCCATTCTGGGCAATGAGGTAGCAGGCATAGCGGGTCAAAATCCAATCTTCCACTTCGCGACCGGTTTCACTGCCGATCCCGACCATTTTGCGCGCGCGCGCAAAATGGTCGGCGACCTCGAATCCCGAGGTCCGGCATGCCGTCATCGCTTTGTCGATCAACGGCTTGAAATTTCGCCATTGTGCGTACCCCAACAGGGTTTGCAGCTCGCGTGCCCGCCAAAATTCGACGCCGTTCGTCGATTCCTTGCGAACCGCCTGTTCAAATCGCGAGTGAAGTATCAGAACAGTTTCCGATTCCATGAGAATACCACAAGATTTGCACCGGGACGCATGTTTGCCTGCTTGCCTTCGGCGGTGTCGTTTCCGGCGGGCAGGCTTCCCGGGAGTCGGCTTCGGGAAATGTCAACCACCCTCAGTACATACCGTAAACGGCATGACAATCCTCCCGCGCACCATCGCCTGCCGCCCGAACAACCCGTTTATGTCATTGTACAAACGTGTCATTGTATAAACATGTCATTGCACAAACAGAAGTCAGGGACGAGTGCGTGCGGCAGGCAGACGTGACCAAATGTTCGTTGTCATCGCGTTTCCAGTATACACGGGTTACCGGACTTATTGAAACAACTCGGCGTTCCCGATGAGTCGCACCCCGGCGGACTCCATCTTTTGCAGGGCGGCATCGGGATTGTCGAAACGAAAAACAAGAATCGCGCCGCCCTCACGTTCGGAGCTGAAACCGTACATGTACTCGATGTTCAGTCCGGCCCCGTCGATCACGTCGAGAATGTCGGCAAGTCCGCCCGGGCGGTGCGGGACGACCGCGGCGACGACTTCCGTGACGCGGACGACGACGTTGTTCCGTTCGTACACCTCTTTGGCGCGCTGCCAGTCCTTGACCAGGATACGCAAAATACCGAACTGCTCCGTATCCGCCAACGACATCGTTTCGATATTGATCCCGGCATCGGCCATCATCCGGCAGGCACGGCAAACATGCCCCGGTTTGTTTTCCAAAAAGATCGATAATTGCGTCAGTTTCATGGGGAATATACTGAAAGCGTTTGAAATTTCCCGAAGCCGGCCTCGGTGCAAAGGGAAAAAGTGAAGAGGGAAATGCGGGGGAAAAAGGAGATNNGAGATGGGAAAAAAGGAGAAAAGTGTGCCTGACCACGCCGTCACGCGAACGTTTTGACGAGAGTTCGTTTCCGGGCCCCTTCTCCCGCCTGCGGGAGAGTATCCGGGCGGGCCACATCAAAAAATGCCGATTCAGCGCCGTTTCGCAACATGTCACCCGGTCCCGAATATTCCTATCGGTATCTCTGGATTGTAGTCCATGCAAGTGGTATAATGCAAGACCCGGCGGGCGTTTTTTCCCGACTTCTTCCCTTTTACTTTCCCCTTCTCCCCCGCTTCAATGAACCGATACCATCCGGCCAGCGATCCCGATTTCATGCCGAAAAACATGCTCCAAAACGTACAGTGGGGCAAATTCGAGGCGATTTTGCGGCATACGTACGACAATGTTCCCTGGTACCAGTTGCGAATGAAGGAAAAAGGACTTCAACCGTCCGACATCCGCAGCCTCGACGATATTCACAAGTTGCCGTTCGTCAGCAAGAGCGATTTGAGGGACACGTATCCTTACGGCATGTTCGCCGTCCCGCTCAACGAGATCGTCCGTTTCCACGCCTCCAGCGGTACGACCGGCAAACCGGTCGTCGTTTCCTATACGAAAGACGACCTAGACGTCTGGGGCGAGGTCATCGTCCGGGCTTTGGCCTGTTACGGCGTTCACGAGGGGGACATCCTGCAAAACGCCTACGGATACGGCCTGTTCACCGGCGGACTCGGTCTCCATTTCGCCGAACAACTCGGCGTCACCGTCGTCCCCATTTCCGGCGGCAACACGGAACGGCAGGTCATGATCATGCAGGATTTCGGGGTCACCGCCGTTTCCTGTACGCCGAGTTATTTCCTCCATATCATGGACAAGGCCGAGGAAATGGGAATCGCGATCAAGGAGTTGCCGATCCGCGTGGGCATTTTCGGGGCCGAGCCGTGGACGGTCCCGATGCGCAAAAACATCGAGGCCGGAACCGGCATCCGGGCTTACGACATTTACGGCTTGACCGAAATCATCGGGCCCGGCGTCGGGGCCGAATGCCACTGCCAAAACGGACTGCATATTTTCGAGGACCATTTTTACCCGGAAATCGTCGACAAGGACACGTTGGAACCGCTTCCCGACGGCCGGTACGGCGAGTTGGTTTTCACGACGCTCAGCAAGCGGGCAATGCCGATGATCCGCTTCAGGACGCGCGACATCACGAAAATCTTCACGGAAAAATGCCCCTGCGGCCGAACGATCCGGCGAATCGAACGGATTTCACACCGGAGCGACGACATGTTCATCATCCGCGGCGTGAACGTTTTTCCCGGCCAGATCGAATCGGCGCTCCTCGCCGTCGAGGGAACCTTGCCGCACTACCGGATCATCCTGACCCGCGAACACGATCTCGACAACGTCGAGGTCCAGGTCGAACTCCGTGCGGAACAATTCGACGACACGATCCGTTCCCTTGAGACGTTTCAGCGGGCGATTCAAAAACAGATTGAAAACACCGTCGGCATCCGGGTCAAGGCGACGCTCGTGCAGCAGGGAACGATCCCGCGCAGCGAGGGAAAATCGCAGCGCGTGATCGACCGGCGCGAATTGTGATACGTTTAGCCGAGCGGCGCATGAACACCGTGATTCATTGTCAATTCATCGGCGGCCGCCGTGTACCCACGGCCGGAAGCCATCCGGCAGTCCGCCACGGACCCTTCCGCACATCCCGGAACCGTTCCGGTACAAACCCCAGGAGTTTTTTCATGAAAAGAAACACGATTATCGCGGCGTTCGCATGTTTTTGTGTCGTACTGGTTTCGCACGTCCTCGCGGACGAGGGGCCGGAAACGGAGATCTTCGATCGGGCGTCGATCGATCAGTTCGATTTCTTTCTCGATGAAAACGGTCGCAAGGCGGATGTCTTCTCCTTCGTCGGCGACGAAACGCTCCGCATCTCCGGAAAACCCTTCGGTTGGCTCGCGACGCAAAAAGAGTACAAAAATTTCAAACTCGAAGTCGAGTATCGCTGGCCTTCCGGTTCGGCGGCGACGAACAGCGGAGTTTTTCTCCGGATGAACGGGACGTCGCCGAATTTCCTGCCTCGCGGTTTCGAGATCCAACTCGCCCACGGCTCGGCAGGAGATATCTACGGTTTCCACGGCATGGGACTTTCCGGCGAAAAAGGCCGTTATACGGAAGACCCGAACAACAAACTGAGCGGACATCTCCGCGGCGTCAAAAAGTTTCGCGATGCAGAGAGAGCGCCGGGTCAATGGAACAAACTGAAGGTATACTGTTTTGAAGGCATGATCGTCGTCTGGATGAACGACAAGATCGTCAACTGGGCCCATGACGCCGAAATCGTTCCGGGAAAAATCGGTTTCCAATCCGAGGGGGGACCGATCGAGTTCAAGGATGCCGAAATTACCGAACTGTATTGACGACGCCGCATGGACGACACTGTGTTGACCGCACTGTGTTGACCACGCAGTGTTGGCCGGTTCGCGTATCGGCCGTTCCCCCGCGTTTGGGCGAGGTGACGCCGAACGTCATTGAAATTGCCCGAAGCCGACTTTCAAGGAGCCTGCCCACCGAAATGACGCTGCCGAAGGTAAACAGGCGGTT
>DOMV01000125.1 GCA_003509805.1 Planctomycetaceae bacterium | reverse complement strand
CTTACGCTTCGTGCTCTGAATCGCTATCGTCGTCCCAATCGAAACAATCCCAGTCGGGCACGGTGATTTCGATTTTGGCGAGATATTCCCGCTCTTTTACACGCATTTCAGCGCGATCTTCGTCCGCTATGTCGTCCAAACCGACGGCGTGCAACAGGCCGTGAACCACGTAGAGCACAAGCTCGTCCTCCGGTGACCAGCCGAATTCCGAGGCACGCCGCTGGGCCACGCCGGTACAGGCCAAAATTTCCGCCTCCAAATGCCCCGCGTCCAGCCGCCGCTCCATCGGAAAACTAATCACGTCGGTGGCGAAATCGTGTTGCAAAAAATCGCGGTTGTACTGCTGAATCGTGTCGTCATCGACCAACACGATGCCAATCCGACCGGTACGAATGCCGTAATCCTCCATGATCAGGTCACAAAGCGTGCGGATTTTCTCCGTGTCCACCGTGAACAAATCTTGCTCGTCGAGAATTTCCACGAGGCATGTTTCGTGGTCAGGACTCATAGTTCACTCCTTTTTTTCCAAATCCGCATCTGCGTTTTTGAGGGTCACGTTTTGAATCGTCGCTGTTTTAATCGCCAATTCCTCAAGCTGCTTTTCCGCCACCGGGCTGGGCGCACCGGTCATCAAGTCGGCGGCTTTGGCCGTCTTCGGGAACGCAATGCAGTCGCGGATGTTGTCCAAGCCCGCGAAGAGCATGACCAAGCGGTCGAGCCCCAGCGCGATGCCGCCGTGCGGCGGGGCGCCGAACGACAGGGCGTCGAGCAGAAAACCGAACATCGATCGGCAGGTTTCTTCCGCCAGGCCGAGCAATTCGAACACTTTGTGTTGTATCGTGCCGTCGTGGATACGGATCGTGCCGCCGCCGACTTCAAAACCGTTCAGGACAAGGTCGTAAGCCTGCGCCTTGAGCTTCCCCGGATCACTGTCGAGCAGCGGAACGTCTTCCGTCCGGGGCGCGGTGAACGGATGGTGCATCGCGACGTACCGCCCCCCGCCGGCAACGCCGTCCTCCTCGTCCCACGCGAACATCGGGAAATGCACGATCCAACAGAAATTCATTTCGTTCGGGTCGATCAACTTCAATTCGGAGGCCAGGCGGCGGCGGAGACCGTTGAGCACTTTGCAGGTCGTTTCGAAGGCGTCGGCGGAGAACAACAGGAAATCGCCCGGCTTCGCCTCCAGTTTTTCCTTGATCCGCTCCAGTTCTTCCGGCTTGAAATTCTTCGCGATCGGGCCCGCCAACCGACCGTCCGGATCGACCTTGAGCCAGGCAATCCCCTTGGCGCCGAAATGTTCGATTACCCATTGGTTCAACCCGTCGATATCCTTGCGGGAATACCGTTCCGCAGCTCCCGGCGCGTTGATCGCCCGGACCCGGCCGCCTGATTCGGCGACGGAACGGAAAACACGAAAGTCGACCGTTTTCGCCAATTCGGTCAAATCGACGAGTTCCATCCCGAACCGCAAATCCGGGGCGTCGTGCCCGAAACGCTCCATTGCCTCGGCATATTCCATCCGGGGAATCGGGAGCGGCATATCCCGACCGAGCACCTCCTTCATCAGACGTTGGACCAGGCCGGAAACCATGTCGATGATATCGTCCATCTCGACGAACGACATTTCAAGGTCGAGTTGCGTGAATTCCGGTTGTCGGTCCGCGCGTAAATCCTCGTCCCGGAAACAACGGGCAATCTGGACGTAACGGTCATATCCGGCGATCATCAGGATCTGCTTGTACAATTGCGGCGACTGCGGCAAGGCGTAAAACGTGCCGGGATTGACCCGGCTGGGAACGAGATAATCGCGGGCCCCCTCCGGCGTGCTTTTCCCGAGCATCGGCGTCTCGACTTCGAGAAAATCGTGCTCGTCGAAATAATCGCGCATCACCTTGGTAATGCGGTGCCGCAGTTCCAACGTCTTCTGCATTTGCGGCCGTCGCAAATCGAGGTAACGGTATTTGAGCCGCGTTTCTTCCGAAGGGATTTCGGGAGCCCCGGGCAGGAAGGGAACGACGGCGGTCCGGTTCAGGACGACGACTTCCGAGGCTTTGACCTCGATTTCACCGGTCGCGATCTTCGTGTTGACGATTCCGACGGGTCGCGGTTGAACGGTGCCGACAACCCGGATGACATCCTCGTTGCGGAGCGAGCGGACCAGTTCGAACATCTCCTCGCCGACGCTTGGCGTAATCGTGATCTGCGTGATCCCGTACCGGTCGCGCAGGTTGACGAAAAGGACGCCGCTGTGATCGCGGAGCGAATCGACCCAGCCGGCCAAGGCGACCGTCCGGCCTTGATTTTCGGAGCGTAATTGACCGCAGGTGGCGTTTCTAAGCATGAGAAGAGAAAAGGGGAAAGGGCAATATGCCGAAACCGGACGACCGAGAGCCCGGCTTTCGAAAGAGCGGGCGGTCCAAACGGATAGACGATCCGATTTCGGGCAAAGAGGGGGTCTTTTGACGAAAAACACAACCGTGATCCATTCTACGGCACGGAACCAAGAGTGTCAATGAGCGGGCACGGCTCCCCATGACGCCGGCGTATCAAGAAACGGCAAACGCCCGGAAAAGCTCTGAAAAGTTCAGGCTTTCAGGGCGTTTCGGGGAATAGGCCAGGTAGGACTTGAACCCACGACCTAGGGATTATGAGTCCCCCGCTCTAACCAACTGAGCTACTGGCCCCCTTGCGGTGGAAATCCACGAGTCGATTCTCACGGTTTTCCGTAATACGATCGGAAGATTCGGCCCTTTTTCTCCCGATTATTTCTTTTTGAAGCAACAATGCTTGTATTTTTTGCCGCTTCCACAGGGACAGGGATCGTTTCGGCCGACTTTCGGACCGGAATTGCGGATCGTTTCGGTTTTCGCCGCACTGCCGTCGATCGCCTCTTGCTGTTCCTGGGCGGCATTGGCGACGGCGTTTTCCGCCTCGGCATGTGTCGCGGAGGTTTCTTTCCAGGTCGAACTGACGAAATCAGGGTCGAACTGCTCCATGCGGAAGATCAGGTTCGTCACCCTCTCGAAAATCGTGTTCCACATGTCCTCGAATATCCGCATTCCTTCACGCTTGAACTCGACTTTCGGATCGATCTGGGCGTACCCGCGAAGCCCGATGCTCGAACGAAGCTGATCCATCACCTGAAGATGTTCCTTCCAGATCGTGTCGAGTATCTGGAGGACGAGCGAACGTTCCATCTTCCGCATTTCCGGGTTGAACCGGTCTTCGGCGATGGAACAGAGTCGGTCTTCCCATTCGTGGACATCCCATTCGGCGACCGTTTCCGGAGTCAGGTGCGCATTCAGTTCGGCGTTGCTCCATTCGCAAAACGGGACAAGCTCGGGCATGTTCCGGTCGAGCGTCGACTTGACCTGCTCTTCATCCTGTCGACGGCCCCGACCTTTGCCTGAAGAGTATTTTCCGGTGTATTTGTTGCCGGACGCCTGCTGCGAAATGCTTCGAGCCGCGAACTTCGAACCGGCCGAAGCCTGTCCCGCCCGGGCCTGTCCGACGGTCCGGTTTTTCTCGCGGATTTTTTCGCCGTCGAACCCCGCCGCGCCAAGCAATCGGTCGATCCGGGTACGTAATTCGGCATAAACGGCGGGCGTTTTTTCCGAAGCGGTCTTCGATTGCTCGAACATGACCTCTTCGATTTCGGCCCGCTGTTTGTTTTTGAGATCGTCGAGGGAAAGATCGACGTCGAACCGTTCCTTGGCCCAGCGGACGAGTCCTTCGCGATCGTATCGTTTACCTTGGGCGTCACGCACGGTGAAGTGGAGCAGCCCGGCAAGGACCGGGAACCGGATTTCCTTTTCGCGGTATTTTTCATGGGTCAACTCACGCAGCCGCTTCTTGAATTTCTGCGATTCCATCTCGCGAAATTCCTCAAAATCGAGCGCGATGTCGAATTTCTGCCTGACCCAGCCCAGCGTCGTTTTCACGCCGTAATGCTGGTCGAGCAACGGTTCCCCCTCGGAAAGATCGACGCCGTCGATGTACTTCCGGGCGCGTTCGATCATTTCCTCGGCAACGTTGTCGCGGCCGATTCTTTTCAGGTCGGTGTCACGGAAATTCGTTTTCCATCGCGTGTTGGCCCCTTTGGCCAGCGCCTGCCAGTTCCATTCCGATTCGTCCTCGACGTCTTCCGGCAGGTTCTCCTCGACCATGTCGAGCACCTGCGATTCCGCCATCCGCCGGGCCTGATCGAGCGCGAATTCGTTTGCCGCCGTATAGGTCAGGCCGCGAAAATCCTTCGGCTCGAACTCGATCGACAGGCGGCCCGCGGCCCATTGCGCGAACATGGCCGCCCCGTAATCGCGGCCGAGAAATTCGCCCACGTGCGTTTCAATCTGCTCGTCGATCATCTCGATGATCAATTCCTTGCAGTTGGCGCCGTCGAGGATCCGTTGCCGGTATCCGTAGACGCTCTTCCGCTGGTAGTCCATCACCTCGTCGTATTCGAGAAGGTT
This sequence comes from Planctomycetaceae bacterium, assembly GCA_003509805.1. Classification (GTDB taxonomy): domain Bacteria; phylum Planctomycetota; class Planctomycetia; order Pirellulales; family Thermoguttaceae; genus UBA8133. The sequence continues at coordinate 2,387 of DOMV01000125.1, read as the reverse complement.
TTTACGAACGTCGAAATTGCGTTCCTCGACCTTCTTCTGGGCCGCTTCGACACGCCGCGTGACCATGGCGCTTTCGATCGGGACGCCGTCTTCCATGCCGAGGGCGGTCATGATGCGCTTGACCCATTCCCCGGCGAAAATGCGCATCAGGTCGTCTTCCAGCGAAAGGAAAAACCGCGTGCTCCCGGGATCGCCCTGCCGGCCGCAGCGGCCGCGAAGCTGGAGATCGATGCGCCGTGCTTCGTGCCGCTCGGTACCGATGATGTGGAGGCCGCCCATGTTACGGACTTCCTCGCCTTCCTCTTTCATTTTCTCGCGATCGTCGATCTCCCTGATGAGCGAGGTCCATTCCTCCTGCGGCACTTCGAGCCGGGTAGGATATTTCGCCTGGAGCATCGACCAGGCCATCGCATCGGGGTTGCCGCCGAGAATGATGTCCGTACCGCGGCCCGCCATGTTCGTCGCAATGGTCACGGCGCTTTTCCGGCCCGCCTGCGCCACGATTTCCGATTCCCGCTTGACATATTCCGGCTTGGCGTTGAGCAGTTGATGTTTGATGCCTTTTTTATCGAGCATCCCGGAAATCAATTCGCTTTTCTGGATCGACACGGTCCCGACGAGGATGGGCCGGCCCTTGCGGCTGATCGAGCACACGTCCTTTTTATCGATCCATTGCGACTGCTTGACCCCCTTGGGCATGATCTCGATCCGGTCCTCGTCTTCCCGGACGATCGTGCCCATGATCTCCCGATCCCGGTCGAGTGCGAGGATGTCCCATTTGTTCAGCCGCTCGATTTCGTCGACGACCGCGACGTATTTTTCATGCTCGGTCTTGTAAATCAGGTCCGCATGATTGACCCTCCGGAGCGGCCGGTTGGTCGGGATGTTGATTACGTCCAGCTTGTAAATCTTCCAGAACTCGGACGCCTCGGTCATCGCGGTCCCGGTCATTCCGGCGATCTTGTCGTACAGCTTGAAGAAATTCTGGAGCGTGATCGTCGCGTACGTTTGCGTCTCCTCCTTGACCTTGACCCCTTCTTTCGCCTCGACCGCCTGGTGCAGCCCGTCGCTCCATTGCCGCCCGACCATGATACGGCCGGTGAACTCGTCGACGATGACGATTTCCCCGTCGATGATCACGTAGTTGACGTCGCGTTTGTACAGGTTGTGCGCCTTGAGCGAGTTGTCGATCAGGTGCGGCCATTCCATGTTCCCGGCCGTATAGAAACTCTCGACGCCCGCCAAATGCTCGGCCTTCCGTATCCCGGCATCGGTCATGTGCGCGGTGTGTTCCTTTTCGTTGACCTCGAAGTCGACATCCTTGACCAGTTGGCGCGCAATCGTATCGGCCAGCCGGTAGCGGGTCACATCGTCCCGGGCCGGACCGGAAATGATCAACGGCGTCCGCGCTTCGTCGATCAGGATATTGTCGACCTCGTCGACAATGGCGTAATGAAGTTTGCCCTGCGACTGCTGGTAATACGGATCGTACCGGTCGTCTCCCTTGGCGGCATAGCGCATGTTGTCGCGGAGATAATCGAACCCGAATTCATTGTTCGTCCCGTAGGTGATGTCGCATTTGTACGCCTTCTGTCGCTCCGAGGTTTCCATGTTCGACTGGATCGCCCCGACGGTGATCCCGAGCGAGAGATAGATGGGACCCATCCATTCCATGTCGCGGCGGGCGAGGTAATCGTTCACGGTGACGACGTGGACCCCTTTGCCGGTCAGGGCGTTCAGGTAGGCCGGGAGCGTGGCAACCAGCGTCTTTCCTTCGCCGGTCATCATTTCGGCGATCGCCCCGCTGTGGAGGACCATGCCGCCGAGCATCTGGACGTCGTAATGCCGCAGGCCGGTGACCCGCTTGGACGCCTCCCGGCAAACGGCAAACGCCTCGACCAAGAGATCGTCGAGCGTTTCTCCGGCCGCGAGCCGTCGGCGGAATTCGACTGTCTTTTTTTTAAGCTGTTCGGAATCCAGGCGTTCCAGCTCCGGCTCCAGCGCGGCGATAGCATCGATTTTGCTTTGCAGGCGTTTTACGTATCGGGCATTCGACGAGCCGAAAAGCGATGTGATCCGGGTCTCGATCCACCGAGTCACCCCGTTCAACGCGTCGCCGACCGCTTCAAAGCCCCGTTCAAAAAATTCCATTGGGTTGCCTTTGGAATGGATGGTTGTCCTAAATGGCGTCTATTCGCGCAGCCTAATCGATTCAGGATATACCAAATTTAACACTTGGTCAAGGGATGAGGGGTGCTTTTCGCGCCGGAGGGTGCGCCGACATTTTGTCGGCAAACACGAATGAAAGCCCGGAACGGAGGCAGTGCAACGACGGGAAAACGGTTCATTGCCGCTCTCCCTTCACTGCGCTACGCTTCGTTCCGGGC
>DOMV01000310.1 GCA_003509805.1 Planctomycetaceae bacterium | reverse complement strand
GACCAGATATTTCAGCACGGCCACGTCTCGATTGTGCATCGCGGCGTTGTGCAAGTATGTTTTACCGTCTTTGTCGACGGTGTTCTCATCGAAATTCGCGCCGCGCTGAATCAGCGTGAGGACGACGTCGAACGAAGCGTTTTGAATCGCATTTTCAAGGGGTGTTTTGGCATCAAAATCATTTTTGCGATTGATATCCGCGCCGTTATCCACAAGATAATGCACGATTTTTCTGCCGCTCACGTTGGAAATCGTCGCCACACGAAGCAAATCGTCGTAATCGACGGGGTACCCGAACATTAGGGAAACGTTCGCCCTGAGACGCAAACGAAAAAGGTCATTGTGCAGTGCGAAATCATACTCGCTATGGAATGGTGAAAAGCAAACGAAAGCGAGCTCGGCCATGTAAACCAGCGTCATGCAAATCAAGGCCGGACTGGTCCAGCGAACCGGTTTTTCAGAGGCGATGATCCCGGCATTCTCTCGGAGGGTATACGTGGTGAGGACAATGATCATAAAAGCAAGCAACGCGATGGGCAGGAAAAAAAAGGAGCCGTAGCCATAGAATAAAATCAGCCAGTCTTTCGGTGTAAACCAATACGGGCTCACGAAAATGAGCATCGGCGGCGCTATCACCAGGAGGCCCGGGAGAACCGCCGGGCACTCGTCCGGCGTCAAGCTCTCCGGATCACGGTTGATCGCCCTGCGCAACAGCTCGGCCAAGTTGAATTTGAAGGTGAGATAGAGAATCACGATTAAAAGACCAATGAGTGCTCCGGGTAACGATATCGCGCCGGTGAATAAAGGGAAGACCGGGTGAATTATCGTTCCGTCGAAAGCCGTGATGTAATCCATTCGATCCGGCGCGAGTGTCGCAATGATGGTGGCACCGAAGTGATTATTCACGAGAACGCCGATACAGGTCAGAAAAACGAAGATCAGCCCCCAGAGCGTGATGCCGATGACGTGGATGTTGAACCTGTCCCAACGTCGGGGCGAAGGCTCCGGAACGGGCGGAACATCCGGAGCTTTCTCAACATCGGGCGGAAACAGTTTGTCGGGAAGTGGCAGTTTCGACGGCGCAAAGGGGTCGTGCCGTACGGCGGCATTCTTCAGACGCGCTTTCGCCTGGGATTGCACGACACAGACGATGATGAGCAAAAAGAAGGGATGGAGGAGCGAAAGGCATACAAGAAGCCATCGATGGCCCACGGAGTAACGGAGCAGCCCCGTCAGCCGGACAAGAGGGTGACATGCAAAAATGGAAACGAAGATGACGGGAAAAAAACCCAGACTTATGAGCGATTCCGGCAGGGAATTACCGCTCGCACCCTCGGTGGCATTGAAAGCGAGGACAAACACGGTCACGAGCAGCCCTACCAGGAGGCTCACCAAACCACACCAGCCTAACTTGATGACCGTTGACCGCAAATCCTTCATTTGCTCCAATTCGTCGGCCGTGTATTCGCATGTCGGCAAAGTCGGCGTATACGGTAACGGCGTTGTGCGAGGGAGCGGGGTGGGAACGGCGGACGTGTTTGGCGTTTCCGCGACAGGTTGTGCCGTGAAGACGGCCGCCGGCGGCGGCGTGGACTCGGTCGCCGGGGCTGTGTCCTGAGATGTAACCGGGGATGTGNNTCCGGGGATTTGACCGTCAGGGACTCGATGAATTCCCGGCAGTTTGAAAAGCGGTCGGCCCGTTCTTTCGCCAACGCCCGGGTCACGGCGTCCATGAACTGTTTCGGGGCGCCGTCGATCGGCGGGACCGGGTTCTGCATCACCTGAAAGCCGAGCAACATGGCGTCAGAGGCCAGGAAAGGTACCCGCCCGGCGTAAAGTTCGTAGGCAACCGCCCCCAGGGCGTATTGATCGGTCCTGGCGTCCTGATATTCGCCCCGCCACTGTTCCGGGGCCATGTACGGAAGCGTCCCGGACGTGCTCATGCGTTCTCGGCTTACACGCGTCATGCTGGTCCGGATTTGGGCTGCGAGTCCGAAATCGATGATCTGGACATCGTTGTCGGGCTCGACCATGATATTTTCCGGCTTGATATCCCGATGGATCACCTTGTTCCGATGGGCGTAATCGAGCGCCTGCGCCACCGGCATGAGGAGGTCGACGATTTCCCCGACTTCGATCCGACCGTTTCGTTTGACGCGCATGCGGTGGTGTTTTTCCAACGTCACGCCGTCGATATATTTCATGACGAGGTAATTGCCGTATTCCCGTTCGAACTTCAACGAATAGAGCGGGCAGATGTTCGAATGCTGGAGGCGGTGAACCTGTGCAAACGTTTCCCGGACCTTCCGCATCTCCTCCCCGGAGTTTTGCACGTCGCGAGGAACAGTTTTGATGACGACCTGGCGGAGCACCTCCTCGCCGGAGGGACCGACGATCATCTCGTCGGCCAACCAGACTTCGCCCATCCCCCCGCGACCGAGCCGGGCTTGAAGGACATAGGTTTCGTCGAACCGGACACCTGCCTTGAAACCGTCCGGGGGCGATACGGTGAAGCGTTCGCTGCCGAGCGTTTTCCACGGATTTTGAACGGGCTCGTCTTCCGACATGGGAAAGGTCCGGTATTATTGGTCTTCAGGCTGAAAANNCCTGAAGGTCCGGGCTTACCGGGACTTTTTACCAAAGTCCGGTGCGCCCTCGTTTCGTTTTTTATCTGAAGATCAATACTTGTCTACGCGAAAAAACATAGCCGGCTTTGGAAAATGGCACCGCTTGCCGCATCGTCGTCATTCACAAGCAAAAGAACGACATACCCGCTCTATGCTGAAAATCGGGTTGGAGCGTCATAAAAAAACCAAAAAGACAGAGATACTGGAAACGCGATGAAAACGGACAGTNNGGCCAAGTCCGCCTGCCGCACTCGCTCGCCCACAACTTTTTGTTAATGCAAGTATTTACGAGAATCGTTCGAGCGGTAGGCGATAGTGCGCGGGAGGATTGTCAGGCCGTTTACGGTATAAAAACGGTTTCACGGCGATTTTTCAGGCATCTCGGTTGATTCCCGACGGAAAATCATTGAAATTTCCCGAAAACGGGCTTCCACGCCCTCATGGTATTCCGCCGCGGGCGTGATTACAAGCGAGTGCCCGAGTTTTTTGATTCATGGAAACCGGGACGCAACAGCGTGAAGCGGCCGGGTCCGTGGCGGACGGCCGGTTGGTTCCCGACCGTGAGTACACGTTGGCTCCCGGCCGTGAGTACACGTTGATTCCCGGCCATGAGTACACGGTGGTCGCTGTTTCCCCGTCACTGCGCCACGTTTCGTTTGTTCAGTTCTTTCAACGGATGATCGCGCCGATTTCCCAGGCGTCGAGGCCGAGTTCGCCGACGGCCGCGAGCATTTCCGCTTTTCGATCCGGATCGACGACCAGGGCGAGACCGATTCCCATGTTGAAAACGCGTTCCATTTCCGTAAATTCGACACTTCCGAGCGTTTGGAGCCAACGGAAGATTTCCGGAACCGGCCACGCGCCGCGGTCGATACGCGGTTTTGTCCCGGCAGGCACGATCCGCCCCAGGTTTTCTTCCAAACCGCCGCCGGTAATGTGGGCGATCCCGCGAATTCCCGTGTTCGGCCCGAATCGCCGGAGGAGCGACGCAACCGGCTTGGCGTAAAGCCGGGTCGGTTCCAGCAAGGCCCCGGCCACGGTGTTGTCGAGCACTTCCACGAACGAGTCCGGTTCGAGTCCGGCAAGGTCGAAAACGATTCTTCGAATCAGACTGAATCCGTTCGAATGCGGACCACTCGAAGCGATTCCGAGGATCGCGTCGCCGGGCCGGATCGCCTTGCCGTCGATGATGTCTTTCCGTTCCGCGACGGCAACGCAGAAACCGGCCAGATCGTATTCGCCGGGCCGATAAATATCCGACAGGATCGCCGTTTCCCCGCCGAGCAGGGCGCATTCGCTTTCCCGGCAACCGGCGGCAATGCCGGAAACGATTTGTTCGAGCAAATCCGGATCATCTTTTTGCATCGCGACGTAATCGAGGAAAAAAAGCGGCTTGGCCCCGCAGCAAACGGCGTCGTTCACGCTCATGGCGACCAAGTCGATTCCGACCGTATCATGTCGTCCCGCGGCGTAGGCGAGTTTGAGCTTCGTGCCGACACCGTCGGTACAACTCACCAAAACCGGGTCTTCATAGCGATTTTCCCCGTTAAACAGGCGAAACAGGCCCGCGAATCCTCCGTCGAGCCGAAGGACCCGATCGGAAAACGTGCCTGCCATCAATTTCGGTAGACGTCGCATCGACTCCGCGTAACGATCGAGATCGACACCCGCATCCTTGTACGTCGTTTTGGACATGGAACAGTGATACTGAAAGCGGTTGAAATACAGTGTGGTTGAAATACAGTGCGGTTGAAATACAGTGCGGTTGAAATACGGTACGGTCGAAATACGGTGTTGTCCGGTGGACCAACACGATATAGTTTAACACGATACAGTCTAACGATATAGCGTAACGATATGGTCTATACTGGAAACGCGATGGAAGTGAACATTTGGTCACGTCTGCCTGCCGCACTCACTCACCCCTAACCTCTGTTTGTATAACGATATCAACGGATCGTTCGAGCGGCAGGCGATTGTGCGCGGGAGAATATGGGAGAATTATCAGGCCGTTTACGGTCTAACACAATCAGGGACCGGAGGACGGCGCATGTCCCTCCACTGCGTGTTTCCCCATTTTACACAAAACCCGCGAATCGCAAAAGGGATAGCCGGAAGATGCGACGAAAAAAGAAAAAGGCGAAGAAAAAAGCGCAGAGAAAAACGTTGCGGAAAAATTTCGGCGGAAATTGCTCTTGCGTCTCTTCCCTTTTTTTCCGATGATTCGCGACCCGCAAATCCGCGTATTCGATTTGGCAAAGGTGGAATCATGAAATTGTCGCTGAGAACCCTTCTCGCCTTCGAGGACAACATCTTCGATGCCGAGTACCGCAAAGAACTGGAACGCCGGCTTCCCGATCACCGGGAAGCGATGCACACGCTGAGTCGCATTCGCAACTGCCTGCGAAATCGTGATTTAGGCGTTCCCGGGATCAGGGACGGCGTGGAAATGCTCGACCCGAACCATGTTGCCGCGTATCTCGACCACCAGCTTCCAGGCGACGAGGTGGATGCTTTCGAGCGGGAGTGTTTCACCTCCGAGGTGTTTTTGGCCGAAGTCGCCTCCTGCCACCAGATTCTCACCCGTGTCCTCGGGGAGCCGGCCCGAATCAACCGGGAATGCCGGACACGATGCTACGAAATCGGCAATCGTTCGAATGTCATTCCGTTTCCTTCTTCTTCGGTGCCGGAGCGGGAAATCAAATTAGCCGATTCTCCGGTCGCCGATCGCCCTGCCTCCGATTGCCCGGTCTCCGATCACGCGACCTCCGATCTCCACGCACCGGCCCGGGAACGTATTTTGTCCGCCCCCTTCGCATCGAAGGGGAAGGATTACGGAACGGTTGCCGGCGGCGCGGTTAATGGCGGCGAGGTTGCCGCCTGTCTCGACGGCACGAAAAAAAACCGGAGCGGATTGACAAGGTACGCCCTGCTTGCCTTACTGCCGTGTTTTTTGTTTCTCGGTCTGCAAGGAATACGTTCTCACCTTTCCATGACGATGGAATCGGGCCGATTGTCCGGCGAACACCTGGAGGAACCCGGCGACACTACTACAGACAACACTGCCGACAACACTATTACCGACAACACTGCCGAAAATACGCGACACGATCACGAAAAAAACGGTGTTGGAAAAGAGAACAACGGGCTGCGGCAACTCGTGGAAACCGGCGACATCCCTGCCGAAACGCACGTCGCACCCGACCCCGCGAAAACGAAGTCCGCGCAAACCAAATCCGCACAAGCCGAACCCGCGAAAGCGGAGTCCGGGTCCACAATCGTTTCTTCGGCCCCCGGCACCGTTCTGGCGGAAAAGGCGCATGGGCAGGAACAACCGGAAACGCCCGATATGGACAATGCGCTGAAAGCTCCATCCGAAGTACCGGACTCTTTGCAAGAAGCGGTGGACGATATTCCCAACCGTTCGCTTGTTCCCGGTCCGTTCGACGCAACGCCGATCCCGGCTTCCGAATTGCCGAGAACCCATATTTCACTGGCCCAAGCGCCGGTCGCGGAATCGGTTGCCACACCTGCCGTGGAACCGGGCGATACAAAAAACGCCGTCGCCCTCAATGTGCTGAATGACACCGTACCGAACGACACTGTGCCGAACGACACCGTACCGAACGACACCGTACCGAACGACACCGTACCGAACGACACCGTACTGAATGACACCGTACTGAATGACACCGTGCCGGACGGGATTTTTGCCGGGAAATTGCCGCCGATCGCGTTTCACGTCGAAGCCGAACACGGTGGTTTATCGTTGAGCGGTTCACCTTCGGGCGGTTTCGCTTTGGAAGAGGAGAGGGCCGCCGCATCGGCACGCCCGCTGACGCCCCGCGACATCTCGCATCAACTCCCGACAGCCTCTCGTAAATCGAATCCGCTCCGATCGGACACCACCGCCGTCGATACCGCCGTCGCTACAACCGTTGCTACAACCGGTGTCGCAGCCCGTGAAAAAAAGGCAAACGTATCGAACGACAGGCCGGATGAGCCTCCACTCCGTTTGGCCATGAAGACGGAGAACGGGGAAGCGAAATCTGTTTCCGTTTCGGAAACCGATGCGACCATCAGTGCAACAACAAGCGTAACAACAAGTGCAACAGACGGTGTAGCAGCCGACGCAACGCAGTCGCCTTCCCCGATGCGGGAAAACCAGCCGGCTCCGCCGTCCGAATCACCCGTTCCCCATGTCATTACGACGGAGGATATTCCGCTTTCCCGTTCCTTGCCGTCCGATTCGCAGGAACCGTCCAATGCCGTGGTCGAGACAGAGGTCGCGACAGGGGGTGAGACCGTGGTTGAGACCGTGGTCGAGACAGAGGTCGCGACAGGGGTTGAGACCGTGGTCGATGCGGCGGTCGATAAACCGGTCGATGAACCTGTTGAGGAACCCGTTGCGGAACCGATCGCGGAACAGGTATCCGTCGTACGATTCGAGCGGGGCCGTGAAGAAAGACGCATGAACGGCTCAAGCGCATTCCTGGAATATCCGGGCGTCGCCGAGAATACCGATCTTCGGGTCAACAACCAATTTCACCGCGTTTCCGGTATCATTCACCCTGTTTCAGGCAGCGAAACGCGATTTCCTCACGACAGCGCCCCTCATTCGGTTTTCAGCCTGAAGACCAATATGCCGAAGCCGGTTGAGTTTTCCGCTCAACCGCCTGTTTACTCTCCGGGCAGTGTTGTTTCCGGTGGGCAGGCTCCCGCATCGTCGGCTTCGGGAAATCTCAAAAGTTTTCAGTATAAAATCCTGCCGACATCCTATGATCCTTCGCGCGATCCCGGAACCGCCAACCAACAACGGAAAGCTCCGGAGCCGGATCATGTCGATAACGAGCCGGTTCCCGACGGCCACATTTCCACTAAAAGCATTTCTTCCGAAACGACGGATACGCTTCCGGAGGACGGGGAAACCAGGTTGCCCCAGCCGGTTCTCCTGAAAGGACGGGATTTGAAAACGGTCCTGGGGCGAACCGTTCCCGCATCGATTCCCTACCTGTTTTTTACGGCGGTCGACGGCGATTCGCCCTGGCAGCTTGGGACAAACAATACGCCGGTAAGCGGCGGGCAATACTTGTTATGCGTTTCCCCCTTTCGTGTTCCCCTGGTCCTGGAACACAGGTTGGTCGTCGAAATGGTCGGCGATTCGAAAATCTGCATTTTGCCGAAGGGCGAATCAGCGACCCTCGGCATTCACGTCGATTACGGACGGATCGTGCTCCGGAATCCGGGAGGGGAAAACCCCTGTACCGTCCGCATCCAGACCGAGCGAGGAAGCGGCGTTCTGACAATCCCTCCGGGAAGCGGTGAGTTGTTCGTCGATACCTTCGCCGAAATCATCATGCGGAACAAACCGACCGACGACCCGCCGGGCGAACCGGTGCCCGGCCCGTCCACGACCGTGAGCAATCAGGGAAGTTCGCCCGGTTTGGTTCGGGACTTGCGGATTTTTCGGGGGGACATGACGACGACCTTTCTGCTTTGGGTGGGAGATAAGGACAATTGTCCTTATCTCAAAGGCAAAAAACGTCGCCAACAGGGTTTTTCGGGTGTTTGTAAATTGTTGCTGTGGAAGGAGTTACGTTAATGGGCGACACGGGATTCGAACNNCTGTGACCTCTGCCGTGTGAAAGGGTAATTCTTTGACCAAAAAATCGAGCGCAAGTTGCTTGCTTGCAACGACTTATGGAAACAGAGGCTTATCGTTCGGCAAGTGCAAAATAGACCCAAATAAGCACTTTTGACCCTAGAAAACAGCTATCGCGAATCGGAATCGTATACACCGTATACGCTTGTACGATAATTCTAAGTCCTTAAATTACGTCGAGGCAAAAAGACGTGGCAGCATAGATCATGCGTTCGCTTTTGCACGCCC